>CAZPEJ010000333.1:0-5993 GCA_964585465.1 uncultured Ardenticatenaceae bacterium | reverse complement strand
GTCAATGCTCCAGAAGCGGCGGTTGAATTGCAACAACAGGCGGCCTCTCTTTTCCCTCACACCCCTATCATGATTGAAACCACCCCGGCCATTGGCACTCACCTGGGATTGGGAGCGGCCGGGTTTGCGGGTATTTCTGCCCGCAAAGGATAACGGGTTTTTCTAGTTTCAATCCCTACTTAACAATTACTCGTAAAATTAAGAGATTAGAGATTGGAGATTGAAAATCTCTAACCTCCAAGCTCAACAAAGTTATGTCGAAATCATTTAAGCGTTTAGAAAGTGTTCTCAATTTAGAAATGCAACAAGGCTACCAGAACAAAGCGGTGGTGGGTGGGATTCAGCAGTTTGCCGCTTTTTGGGTGGAACAAGCCCGCCGTGAAGCCTCGGATGAAGCTGACCGGGTTTTGGTGGAACAAATTGCGGAAGTGTTGGTAGATTACGGCCGTTTACCCGGTGTAGATGCTCGTAACAAAGCGATTCAATCCTTGCTCACCAGTTTGCAACGGCGACAAACCCGTTTGGGGCCACCCCCTGCCGCAACCGCCAAACCGCCCCGCCCCGAAGAGCCAGCCAGAGAACGCCGCCCGGCCCCAGGTCAAGCGGCAACGGGCGGCAAACCTGACCAAAAACCGGCCCGCCCCGCCCGCCCGGAACAGCAGTGGAAACCTCAGGGCAAAAGTGAAACGGCCGAACCCCCCAAACCAAAACATCGGGAAAAATCCACCCCGGTTGCTCAGGCAGAGGCAAAAGAAGAACCAAAAACGGCCGTTGAACCCCCAACTCCCAAATCTCCACCCCCCCAGGTAACGCCTGATCCCGCTGGATTGGCCCAATCTGTCACCCAACTCAAAGGCATTGGGCCAAAAATCGCCCAGTTCCTCGGCAAATTAGGGGCAGAAACCATCTGGGAACTGTTGTACATCTTTCCCCGCCGCTACGACGACTACACCTTGCTGCGCCCCATTCGTGAACTGAAATATGGTGAACAGGTGACGGTGATTGGCACTGTTTGGGAAACCCGTGCCCGCCGCGTTCGCACCAGTCAGGAAATGGTACACTCCGTCATCAGCGATGGCACCAGCATTGTCCAGGCTACCTGGTTTAACCAGCCCTGGCTGGCAGAAAAATTGAAAGCGGGAATGCAGATTGTGATTAGCGGCAAGGTGGAACAATACCTGGGTCGCCCTGTTTTTAACAACCCTGAATGGGAGCCGTTGGAGCTAGAGCCGTTGCGTACCCGGCGGATTGTGCCGGTTTACCCACTGACACAAGGCTTAAATGGCAACAAAATGCGAGACATCATGCAATTGGCCGTTTCCTACTGGGGTCAACGGGTGCCTGATCCCTTGCCGGGGGGAGTGCGAGAACGACAAAAGTTGTACACGTTGCCCCAGGCTCTACAACAATCCCACTTCCCCGATAGCCAGGAACATTTGCACCGCGCCCGCAAACGGCTCATTTTTGACGAACTATTCCTGCTGCAACTGGGGATGCAGGCGTTTCGCCGCGAATGGCAAGGAAACCCAGGTATTCCCCTGGCTGTTGACCAGGCAGAAATTGTCCGGTTCCAGGAATCACTGCCTTTTCCGCTCACCGGGGCACAACAACGGGTAATTGGGGAGATAACGGCCGATTTAAGCCGAGACATTCCGATGAACCGCTTGCTGCAAGGAGATGTTGGGGCGGGCAAAACCCTGGTAGCGGCTGCTGCCATGTTGGCCGCCGCCAAAGCCGGGGCGCAGGCCGCCTTGATGGCCCCCACCGAAATTTTGGCCGAACAACATTATCGCAGCCTTAGCCAAACCCTGGAACCGTTTGGCCTGAAACTGTGTTTATTAACCGGCAGCACCCCGGCGTCGGAAAAAGAGCAAATTTACGCCGATCTGGCGGCCGGGGAGATTCATATTGCCATTGGCACACACGCCCTGATCCAACCCGATGTCCATTTTCACCATTTGGCTCTGGCGGTGATTGACGAACAGCACCGTTTTGGGGTTGACCAACGTCAGGCGTTACGTGAAAAAGGGGGACAAACGGCCGAAAATAAACCCTCCCCCCACCTGCTGGTTATGTCTGCTACCCCCATTCCCCGTACCTTGGCCCTCTCGCTGTATGGCGACCTGGATTTGTCTATTCTGGATGAGATGCCACCCGGCCGTCAGGAGATTAAAACAAGGTGGTTGCGCGAGAGCGAACGGGAACGCGCCTATGACTTCATCCGGCGACAGGTGCGGGAAGGTCGCCAGGCATATATCATTTACCCGTTGGTGGAAGAGTCGGACAAAATTGAGGCAAAAGCGGCCGTTGACGAGTACGCCCGCCTGCAAACCCAGGTGTTCCCAGAACTGAAAATGGGATTGATTCACGGCCGTTTGAAGGGAGAGGAAAAAGAAACGGCGATGCGGGCCTTTTACCAGGGTGAAACACATGTCCTGGTGGCAACATCAGTTATTGAAGTGGGGGTGGATGTGCCCAATAGCACGGTGATGGTGATTGAAGGGGCTAACCGGTTTGGGCTGGCACAATTACACCAGTTTCGCGGCCGGGTGGGGCGGGGGCAACATCAATCCTATTGTGTTCTGATTGCCGACAATGAATCGGCCGATGCTGAGGAGCGGTTAAATGCCATGACTCAGACCAATGACGGATTTGCCCTGGCAGAAAAAGATTTGGTGATACGAGGGCCAGGGCAGTTTTTCGGCCGTCGGCAGAGCGGTTTGCCGGAATTACAAATGGCTTCGTTGCTCGATTTACAAACTCTGGAACTGGCGCGCAGCGAAGCCCAGACAGTTTTTGCCGATGATCCACTATTGCAAAAACCAGAACATACCCTGCTGCGGGAACGAGTGAGTAAGTTTTGGCAAAATACGGCCGATATGAGTTAGTTCACAGACAATATCTATTCAGGTGAAATTTGGCACACAGAGAAACGCTGTGTCCCTGTAGAGTTGTCCTATACACTGTTTGAGGAACTTATGAGACGCGCCCTATACCCTGGCACTTTTGATCCGGTACATTATGGTCATCTCGATTTGATGGAACGTGCATCTGCCCTGTTTGATGAGTTGATTGTAGGGGTTTATGACCACTCGCAACCAACAAAATCCCTGTTATTTTCCATAGAAGAACGAGTGAAAATGATAGAGGGGGCCTTAAACGGCCGTTCCAACATCACCATCATGCGCTACACTGGCCTCACCGTAGAGTTTGCCCGCCAGATTGGGGCCAAAGTGATTGTGCGCGGGTTGCGCGTCTTTTCCGACTTTGAATTTGAGTTTCGCCTGGCCCTGGCAAATCAACGCCTGGTACCGGCCATCGAAACCGTCAGCTTCATGACCCGTGAAGAACACACCTTCCTCAGTGGCACCACCGTGCGCGAAATTGCTTCATTGGGCGGTGACGTGAGCAGCATGGTACCCCCCAACGTGGCAACTGCCTTACACAGCCGCTTTAATGGCAAAGAAGCGGCCCAATTTAACAACCCGGTACCCCTGCGAGATTGAATTGACGATTTCCCATTTTCGGTTAAATTTCGTGTAACTTTAGAAACATTGGTTGTCTCAAAAAGGTTAATTTATGGATATCCAACATCTGGTTGATCGGCTGGAACAAGTTTTTAATGAAAGTTACCGTTTTCCCATGAGTGCCTACTTAGTGGTCAACGAGGACAAAATTTTTAACATCATTGACCAGATGCGGGTGGCGATTCCTGAAGAAGTGAAACGGGCCAACCGCATTGAGGCGGAAAAAGAGAGAATTTTGGCCCAGGCGAAAGAGGAAGGTAATCGTATTCGGGAATTAGCCAAACAAGAAGCGGTGGAGTTGGTAAAACGGGATACTGTCTCTTCCTCGGCGCAACAACGAGCCGATAATATCCTGGAACGTGCCCGCCGCGACGCGGAAGCCCTGCGCCGCGACGCAGACGCTTATGTGGTGGAGGTTTTGAACAAGCTGGAAGAGGATTTGTTGCGCTCCCTCTCGGTGGTGCGGAATGGGATGCATAAAATTCAAGGGGATCATCAGCCAGAAACGGCCGAAACTGCCACCGGGCAGTAAATATACTCACAGAAGGCATAAACTGACATTTTTATTGTGAGATTGGAGATTGGAGATTAGCGATTGGTTCAATCTCCAATCTCTAATCCCTAATCTCCAATTCCTCGTAGGTTATTTAATCCACGTTCCTGACTGTTCACTGAACATTGAATACCGAGTACCGAATGCCGGGCATTGCAAACTTGACAGCCCTAGAGGGATGGTTATAATTCCCAGGCGTTTGCGGCTGAAAATGCCGCTTATTTTTTGTCTGGCGAAGGTAACTGTTGAGATAGGTGATGTTTTAACTGTTTGTTATTTATGCAGATTTGCACAAAACATTATTTGTCTTTAGAGAAATTGAATCGTTACGATATTTTTTTAGTGAGGATATTACAATGGGTGCTGTACCAAAGAAAAAACTTTCCAAAGCCCGCCGCGACAGACGGCGTGCCCATGACTTTTTACAACCATTCCATCTGGTTCCCTGCCAAACTTGTGGGGACATGAAACGTTCCCACCGTGTTTGCCTCAATTGTGGCAACTACAACGGTCGTCAGGTTTTACCAGATACCCGTGAGTAATTGAAAAACCAGGTTTTACCCCGTTGTAAACCTGGTTTTTGTCTTTAACATGAGTACAGCCTTTCTTTTCCCTGGTCAGGGATCACAGCACGTTGGCATGGGTCGTGAATTATATGACCGCTTCCCGGCCGCACGTACTGTGTTTGATCAGGCTGACGAACAATTGGGTTTTTCCCTCTCCTCCCTCTGTTTTGCCGGGCCAGAGGACACACTTACCGATACCATCAATCAACAACCTGCCCTTTTTGTCACCAGTGTAGCGACCTGGGAAACGATGCTGGCTCTGGAGTGGGCTGCCCCAGATTTTGTGGCGGGCCACAGCCTGGGGGAGTTTTCGGCGTTGGTGGCGGCTGGCAGTTTGTCGTTTCAAGATGGCCTGGCGTTGGTGCGGCGGCGCGGCGAATTGATGAAAAGTGCGGGAGAACGAGAACCAGGGGCCATGGCGGCCATTTTGGCTTTGGATGCCCCAGTTGTGGCCCAGGTTTGTGCCCAGGCGAGTGAAGCGGTGGGGCGGGTGGTGCAAATTGCCAATGACAACTGCCCTGGTCAACTGGTGATTTCGGGGGATAAAGAGGGGATTGCCACTGCGATGAAGCTGGCGGAAGCGGCCGGGGCCAAAAAAGTGGTGCAACTACCCATTTCAATTGCGGCGCACTCCCCGTTGATGGCTTCTGCTTCGGCCGAATTTGCCCGCGTAGTAGATGAAACCCCACTGCAAGACCCCCACGTCCCAATTATTGCCAATGTGACGGCGCAACCCCTGAAAACGGCCGATTTGATTCGCGCCGAACTGAAAGCCCAACTGACCTCTCAGGTTGCCTGGACGGCTTCGATGGCCTATTTGTTGACCCAGGGGGTAGATACATTTGTGGAAGTAGGGCCTGGGGATGTGTTGTTAAGCCTGGTCAAACGGCTTGACCGCAAAACCAAACGGTTAAAATTGGAAATTGAGTGAACAGACAGTGTTTGTATGCTCACAGAGGATATAAACTGATGTTTTTATGGAGATTGGAGATTAGAAATTGACCAATCTCTAATCTTCAATCTCTTTCAGCAGGAGGTTCTAAGTTGTTATTACAGGGTAAAGTTGCCATTGTCACTGGAGCTTCGCGGGGGATAGGCCGGGCGATTGCGGAGGATTTAGCAGCCAATGGGGCTAAAGTGGTGGTGAATTATCATGCCAGTGGGGCGGCTGCCGCAGAAGTTGTGCAAGTGATTGAGGAAAAAGGGGGAACGGCCGTTGCTGTAGCCGCCGATGTCAGCCAGTTTAATGCCGCTCAAGACCTGGTAAAAACAACCCTGGATCAGTTTGGTCAGGTGGATATTTTGGTGAATAACGCGGGCACGACCCGTGATACATTGCTGCCCATG
>CAZPEJ010000332.1:0-6001 GCA_964585465.1 uncultured Ardenticatenaceae bacterium | reverse complement strand
GTCTAAAAATAACTTCCTGTTTTTGTTCGTAGTAACCGCTTCAGCGGTCTGGACGCTGACTCTAAGATAGTTTAAGCAACACAATGACGTTTAGTTATTGGCTCCTACTGGCTCTTTGTGGTTGCGGCTGCGCCAATACTCCACCACCATCGGCAGAACGGAGATGAGGATGATGGCGATGATGACAAACTCGAAGTTTTTCTTGACGACGGGGATGTTGCCGAAGAAGTAACCAGCAAAGGTAAAGAGGAATGTCCAGATAAAACCACCTAAGACGTTGTAGGTGATAAAACGGCCGTAATCCATCGTCCCCACACCTGCCACAAACGGGGCAAACGTTCGCACAATGGGCACAAAACGGGCCAACACAATGGTTTTGCCGCCATGTTTTTCATAGAAGCGTTGGGTTTTTTCCAGGTACTCCTTTTTGAGGAGGCGGTAATTTTGTTCAAAAACACGCGGGCCAACCGCATGACCAATCCAATAATTGACTGTATCCCCCAAAACGGCCGCTATAAATAACAAAACCGTCAACAGCACAATGTTCAGCGGTGATCCGTCAATGGCGGCCAACGCCCCGGCCGCAAACAGAAGCGAGTCACCAGGTAGAAAAGGGGTGACAACAAGCCCCGTTTCCATAAAAATCACCAAAAACAACAGGACATACGTCCAGGTATCATAGGTTTGAATAATTGTGTTGAGATGTTCGTCAATGTGTAAAAATAAATCTAGTAATGTTGCTAAAAAATCCATTATTCACCTGTGTTTTATGATTACTCATTTTTGTAGATATACGATGTTTTTAACACCAATCCGCATGGACAACGAAAGGTTAAAACATTGTATATCTGAACAGTTATTTTGCATCTTCCTAAATCAGAGGCGGGATTATAACAGGTTCACCAAAGAAGATGCCAACGTCTCATTTTTCTCACGGAAATGGGGTGGTTGTCCATTGTAGTGGGTTGACTGCAATGGTATGGACGCGTACATCCCAATGTAAATGTGCCCCCGTTGAAAGCCCTGTTGAACCACCTGCGGCAATCATTTGCCCCGTTGTCACGGTATCCCCTTCGGCCACAAAGGTTTCTGAGAGGTGGAAGTAGGCAGTCATCACCCCCAGGCCGTGATCTAGAATGAGAACGTTGCCGCGCAGTTCCAGAAAGTTGTTGTAGACGACTTTGCCATTGGCGGGGGCCAAAATGGGAGTGCCAATGCTGCCGGCAAAATCCACACCAGTATGAAAAATTTGGATAGGGCCGCCGTTGTAGGAACGGCCGTCTCCATACCCGGCCGTGATAACAGTGGTAGAAACAGGCACCTGGAACAACCCTTCCCATTGCGGTGTTTCCTCTGATTGGGCGTAGATGGAGGCCAAAAACGTGTCTTCTTCAGCGCGGATGGTGGGGTCTAACAGCCGACTTAGCTCCTCGCCAACGGTGATGAACTGAGTGCCGTAACCCCCAGAGGCCACCAGGATGTTTTGGCGAAACGGCCGCCAGGGGCGTTCGCCAGAGCCACTTAACTCTAACCAGTGCAGCCCCACAGGGGTGAAAGCATCTAAACCCACCAGAGCCACGTAACCATTTTCATGTGGGGTAAACACCAGGGTTTGCCCGGCCAACTGGCCGGTGGGGGTGCCGGTGAGCAGGTTTTCTACGTAGATGGAGAGGGTGGAGCCTTGAAGAATGGGAAACGGCCGTATTTCTATCTCCTGCCACTCCCCCGGCAAAAAGCGGTAGGGCTGCGCGGCGGGCAACCGCAGCCGCTGCCCTGGGAAAAGGTGAAACGGGGCGGATAGATTGTTTTCTGCGGCGATGGCATCGGGGCGCATCTGGTGTTTGGCGGCAATTTCCCATAACGTTTCATTCGCGGAGACCACATAAGGCATTCCAGTAACGGGTTGTGGGTCAGATGAACCGGTGCGACTGATGACGGAGAGGGTTTGCCCGACTGCCAGGTCATAGTGGGGGTTAATCAGGCGGTTGGTTTGGGTCAAGGCATCGAGGGTGGTATTAAAAACGGCCGCTATGCCTGCCAATGTATCCCCTGCTTGCACCTGGTAAGCTGTGACCACTGCCTCTCCCTGTCCACCAGGAATTTTGAGGGATTGTCCGATTTGCAAAACGGCCGAATCGGTCAAATTATTTAACAGCAGCAAATCCTCCACCGCCACCCCATACAGGTCGGCAATATAAGTGGGGTTTTCCCCCTCGGCCACCACATGAACCTGGGGAATTGTCGGCTGAGTTTCAGTGGGTGTGGGGGTTTCGGTTTGTGCCTGGGCGGAGAGGGGAAGCAGGCACAGCAACAAGAGAATAAAAAAAAGACGATTCATACAAATGTAACACTGTCTCCCACGTTGACCTGGGATAACAAGGTGGGGTGTAGTTCAATCACATAACGGGCTGGGGCTTTGGGAGCGTAAGAAAGCCGCCAGGGTTTGGCTACTAATAAATCTACCACCTGCCCGGCACTGTTGACCCAGATGACCCCTAATTCAAACGAAACAAACAACATGTGAATGCTGCTATTGAGGCGATTGTCCTGTTTTTCGACCAAAACCAGCCCATCTTCCGGCCCCAGGTGGGAACGAAATGTAAAACCACGCAACTTGCTGGTAAAGGTGTCACACCATCGGGCTTGATGGAGCAAGGTTCGGCCGTTTATGACAATGCGGCGAAATACGTGCATAACGGGGAAGTATATCAACAAACGGCTGGCTGGGGAACGGTGAAATGTGAACGATGAATGGTGAATAGGCATGATGGGATTATTTATGTCGCGCAGAGCCGCAGAGTCGCAGAGAGTCTTCCCTCCCTGCATCTCCGCGTCTCTGCGCGAGAACCCTTCTTGCCAATTGCGCCAAAAATGCTGAACATGCAGGGCAAGTTTGTTCTACGCCTCTACACACAAAACCTTATTTGCGATAAACCACCATTCCCCAAGCCCTGTTCACAGGGCGTTGTTTTTAGCGCGGCGGCTTTAGCCCCGCGCCCTTTAGCCCCGCGCCCTATCCGCAAAACGCATTACACACTACAATTCCCCCCCGTGATGACCTTGAGCCTCGAAGAACAGTTTTTATGGACATGTGCCCGTTTGTGGCGTACACCGGCACAAATCTCCATTCCACTTGGGTTGGATTGGTCGCGCACGCTGGCGATTGACACCAAAAAACGGATGCGGGTTTTGTTGTACCACATTTTGCAGCAAAACCAGCGATTGGCTGAATTGCCACCGGAAATTCAAGAGGTGTTGGAGGTTCATGCGGCCTGGTATGAGTACATTGGTGAGTTGATGGGGAACTCATTGGTGCGTTTTTTGCAGGAAACGGCCGTTTCCCACATTCCCGTCGTGGTGTTAAAAGGGTTATGGGTTTCGGTCAAGGTATATGGCAACCCTGCCATCCGCCCCGGCGGGGACATAGACATTTTGGTTCACCCACCCCACGTTTCGGCTTGCCTGGATATTTTGCAACAAATGGGTGTGGGGCAAAACGACCCCCGCCTGCTGGCAGATGCCTATTATCAACGCCACCATTTGCACCTGCAACGCTGCACCCAAGACCGCGAGGTGTGGTATGAACTCCATTGGGCTTTAGAACACCCCACCAGTTTACTCACCCTCGATCACCGCGCGCTTTTGCAGCGCACAACGGCGGGCACGTTGTTGGGCGCACCTGTGCAGGAGCTTTCTTTGCCCGATTTGCTGCTGACATTGGCGCAACATTACCTGAAACATGCTGTTTACCTGCCCAGTGTGTTGGAACGGCCGGATTTGCCGCGCATTTTGTTGGCAGATGATATGTTTGTGCCGTTGTTAGATATTGCCGAGGTGATGAAGTTGTGGCAGGGGGAGATTGATTGGGAACAAACCGTACAACTGGCCCAGGCATGGGGTATGGGAACGGGGGCTGGGGCTGTGTTTCGCGCCTGCCATTGGCTGTTAGAGGCTCCTGTGCCTGCGTGGGTGCTGGCGGCGTTGCCCGTGCAGCCGCCGGGCCGGGTGACACGGGTTATGATGCACAAAACGGCCGATTATCGCAACCGTGTTTACCTGGGCGGGCAACCCAGCCGGGTGTGGGACTTTCTGTTAACGGCCGGGGAAGGGGTGGTGGTGCGCCCCATTCGGCTGTTAGAGATGGCGGGTTACTGCTTCCCAGGGAGCGATTTTTTGCGGCGGCGGTATGGGCGGGCGGGGTGGAGAACGGCCGGTTTTCACCTGTTTCAGGCCCTTGGGCAATACGGCCGGGCCGCCCTGGACGCAATTTATTACACCTGGAAACGAGACCATTAACAGTAGAACCCCAGGGTTCTTTGGGAACTCAGGGGGTTGATAACGAATGAAACGTGATGCGTGAAACGTGAACGCTCTATGGTCACGTTTTACGTTTCACAGCAAATCCCATAAAATCCGCAAGACTCAACTCGGTTTCTTGTTTTGTTATGATTCACCAACGCCTGCACACTCCCCTGACCTGGCAAGGCATTCACCTGTTGGCACTCGATAACCTGACCAACTTGTTTGACTATCTATTTCATATTTACCTGGCGCGGGTGTTGCTGCCGGGAGATTTTGTGATGGTGCAGGCCGTGAACGGGGTTATGGTGCTGCTGGTGACGGTTTTTGCGGTGATGCAGCCGGTGGTGGCCCGATATGTGACGGAGGGAGGGGGACAGGATACAGTGGGCAGTGGACGGGATTCAGTGGGCAGTGGACAGTATACAGTGGGCAGTGGGCGGGATACAGTGGGTAGTGGGCGGGATTCAGTGGTTGGTGGGTTGTTTCGTTACTATTTGGGATGGAGTGGGGTTGTGGGGGTGGGGCTGGTGTTGGGGTGTTGGCTGGTGGCACGGCCGATTTCCCTTTGGTTGCGGGTGCCGGGAACGGCCGTTTATTGGCTGGCAGCTATGTTGTTCCTGGGGGTGGTGCGGCCTGTGGTGACGGGCGTGTTGCAAGGGCAGGGGCGGTTTGTGGCTTTTGGGCTGGTGCGCCTGGTTTATGCCCTGGGGCGGTTTCTGCTGGCCGGGCTGTTTTTGTTCCTGGGGATGGGAGCCATGGGGGTGGTGGCAGCCATTCCTATTGGCTCACTCCTGGCTTTAGGGTTGGGTTTAGGGTATTTGGGTGGGCAGGTGTGGCGGCCAGGGCCACCATTACCGGCCCGCTTTCGGCACGGTTTTGGCCTATCTTTGGCAGCGTTTGCTGCGTTTGCCGCCTACATGAGCCTGCAAACCAGCGATCTGCTTTGGGTCAACCACCTGTTTACACCTGCTGCGGCCGGGCAATATGCGTCGGCCGTTTTGTTGCGGCGAATTGTGTTGTTGCTGCCATCGGCCGTTTTGGTGTGGCTCTATCCCCAAATCGTAGCCCAGGTGCAAAACGGGCAAACTCCTGATAAACTGCTGGCAAAAGCAGTTGGCTGGGTGACAGCTCCGGCACTGTTGTTGACCTTGGTTTATTTTGTGTGGGGAGAATGGATTAGTCAACTCACTTTTGCCGGGGCCTATGCCCTAAACGGCCGTTTATTGGGCTGGATGGGGGTTGCGATGGTTGGGTATGGGGTGGTTTCGGTGTGGCTGAACCTGTTTCTGGCAACCCGCCCCTGGCCCTTTGTGGGGTTGTTGGTGGGAACGGCCGTTTTGCAGCTGGTTTTACTCACCATTCAAAATAGTTTATTGAGCGTAACGGCCGTATTTGCCATAACTGGCTGGATGGTGGTTTTGGGCGGGCTGCTCCTCTACCTCTTCTGGCTGCGCCCGTCCATTGGGGAGATTGGCAAATCTGTACAGCATAAGGCTACCAATTGACAGTCTGCTACCGGAGATTAGAGATTGGAGATGTAAATTTCTAATCTCCAATCTCAATGAAAATGTTAGGGTTTTTTGGGAACTCAAGGGGTTGACAATCAATGAAACGTGAAACGTGAAACGTAAAACGTGAAACGTAAAACGTGAAACGTGAAACGTGAAATTTCTCTGGTCACGTTTTACGTTTCACGGCA
>CAZPEJ010000331.1:0-6024 GCA_964585465.1 uncultured Ardenticatenaceae bacterium | reverse complement strand
CCGCCCCGCCGCTACAACGGGTTGGTTTTGGCAATTGATTTTAACCCCAGGCTAGTCAAAAAACGTGCTAAAACACGTTCAAAAAGCCACGTTTCAACCTGTTTTAACAGGTTTGGGTTTGTTAGCCGTCGGTTTCAACCGATGCGATTCCCAACCTGAGAATTGCTGGTGTTGTGTTGAATATAGCGGTTTTGGCCTTGTGTACGGTCAACATTCCGATAATGTTTGTTATAATCCCCCCCTCTATGGATTCAAAATCATTCCCTTATATCGTTTTTTTGGGAACGCTCTGGGGCACCAACCTGGTGGTATCTCGTTTTGGGGTGGGGCAGTTTGATCCGGTGCTGTTTGCCGGGTTGCGGCTGTTGTTGTCTACGGTGGGGGTGGGGGTGTTGTATGGGGTGGTGTGGCGTAGACCCTGGCCGACAAACCGGGCCTTGTGGTGGCACGCGGGGCTGTTGGGGGTGTTGGGAACGGCCGTTCCTATGACCACTGCGCTTTCTTCTCTGCGTTACCAATCTAGCGGGGTGGTTGCTTTGTTATTGACAACCAGCCCGGCCATGATTGTGGTGATGGCGCACTTTTTTTTGCCGGACGAACCCCTGAACCATACCAAATTATTGGGTGTGTTATTAGCGATGGGAGGGGCGATGTTGTTGGTGGTCAATGGGGAAAGCGGCCTGCCCCATGTGGCCCAGGCCAGCCCAATTGGTTATTTGCTGGTGTTGGGTGGGTTGTTGGCGGAAAGTGGTATGGCAATTTATGTGCGACGGCATATGCAAGAGATGGATGTGCGGGATGTAACGGCCGTTCGCCTGTTGTGTGCCTCGTTGGTGGTCATGCCCCTGGCTTTGTGGTGGCGCGGGGCCGATTTTAGCCAGGTCAATAACCTGGGTTTGCTCTCCCTGATCTACGCCTCTTTTGCCGGGGCCATGCTGGCACAACTTCTCTCTTTTTACATCACTCGCCGCTTTGGAGCCACTACCTTTTCGCTCACCTCCTATGTCATTCCCATTGTGGCAACCGTTTTGGGTGTGTTACTATTGGGCGAACAGGTAACGGCCGTTATGCTGGCTGGGATGTTGTTAATTGTTTCAGGGGTCGTTTTGATTAACCACAAATGATGTAGAAGGGCGAAGAGCGCAAAACACAACCTGAAACTTGAAACCTTAAACCTGAAACCTTAAACCCATGAACCGCTACCCAATCCCCGCTGCCGAAACCCGCACAGAAATCACCGTGTTAAACTCCCGCTTTATTGCAACGGTGGCCCCTGTTTTCACGGTGGCGGAAGCCAAAAGTTTTATCCAACGCCAGAAACATGAGTTTGCCGATGCCAGCCATCATGTGCCAGCCTATCTGGTGGGGTATGGCAACACAGTCATTGCCCATTGCCACGACGATGGAGAACCATCTGGCACAGCAGGACGGCCGATTTTGGCTGTTTTGCAGGGGAGTGGGTTGGGGGATATTGCCCTGGTAGTCACCCGCTACTTTGGTGGCACAAAACTTGGTACGGGCGGATTGGTACGGGCTTATAACGACGCAGCCAAAGAGGTGTTAACCTTGTTGCCTCGTGCAGAGAAGGTACCTGCCCACACCGTCATGCTGGCCTTTCCTTATCACCTGCTGGAACGGGTGCGTTTGTTGGCGGCGGAGCATAACGGCCGAATCCTGGACGAAACCTTTGCCGCCGATGTCACCATGACCTTGCTGTTTGCCGTGCCCCACTTCCCCCCCTTCCAGGCAGCCCTGAACGAGTTGACACATGGCACATTAACGGCAGAGATTGTTGAAACGGCCGTCACCATTCAAAAAATTGAAGAGCGCGAAACGTGAGACACTCCTCACGTTTCACGTTTTACGTTTCACCGATAACCGTTACGGTATCAGGGCCACCACTTCAATCTCTACCAATCCACCTAACGGCAACGCCCCGGCTTGAAATGTAGTGCGGGCCGGGGGTTTATCACCAAAATACCCTTTATACACCCCATTCATAGCAGCAAAATCCGCCATATCCTTCAAATAGACAGTGGTTTTAACGGCGTTTTCCAGGCTGGTGCCAGCCGCCTCCAAAACCGCTTTCAAATTTTGCAAAACACGCTCTGTTTGTGCAGCAATATCTCCCTCCACCAGTTTTCCCGTTGCCGGGTCTAGGGCAATTTGCCCGGCCGTAAAAACCAGATTTCCCGCCCGCATACCCTGGGAATATGGCCCCACTGCACCAGGGGCGTGTGGGGTGTAGATAACTTGTTTTTCCATGTTGTTTCCTCCAAAAGAATGTGAATGTGTTGGTAAACTCAGACAAGGGGTGTTTTACCCTCGGATTGTTCAGTTGGCCTTCGCAGGCTGCCAGGTCATAAAAACCAGGTCTTTGGTATATGTTGCTCCCAGGCGTTCGTAAAAAGTGGCGGCTAACCGGTTGGGGGTATACACCGCCCAAAACAGTTCGCTGCCACCATGCGCGTGGCAAATGCGCGCAGCTTCTAACATCATGGCACGTCCCACCCCCTGCCCACGTTTATCCGCCCGCACGTAAAAGTCAATGATGTGCAACAGGCGAATGGCCCGGTCGGTGTCATAACCGAAATGGTACAGCAGGTAACTGACGACTTCCTCCTCTAGCTCCGCCACAATGCCCGCAAAAGCCGGGTTGGCGGCAAATCCATCACGTAAATAGGTTTCGGCCGTAAATTGAAAATTGGTATCGTCGCCTAAACCGCGCAAATAATCAGCGAACTGTGCGGCTAACTGACCAATCGCGGTCGCGTCTTGAGGAGTGGCGGCGCGGATATTAGGAGGTGTCACCTTTTTATCAGCAAATATCGTCACAATACATCTATTACCCGACTTGCAACTGCCAACGGCCGTTTCCTTTTTCGTCGGCAGGGATGGCCCACAACTCGGCCGGGTCGGTTTGCAGGGTGAATTGCAACTCCTTTAACCAGTCAGAACGTTCAGCTTCGATGGTGAGGACGATAAACTCCATCAATTTGCGGGCATCTTCGGCCGTCACGGTGGCTGGGGTGAAAACGGCCGTTTGTGGGCGAGGAACCGCTTGCAAAACAGGTGGGTTTTTTAGCAGATTGCTCCCCATTTCGCGGGCATCCCGCACCGATAGCTCCCAGGCAGGCACCAGGAAACGGTGAGGTTCTTGCCAAAACTGTTCTGCTTGTTTGGTCTGGTAGCCGCCCTGGGACTCCCGTTTTTGCAGGGAAACACGGCCGTTATACACCCAAAATGGCAACCAGGCCCCAACTTGTTCTTGTTTGGGGGCAGCAAAATTGACCGCCACAGGCTGCAAACCAGCTTCATCCATAGAAACGGCCGTGCCACAATTCCCACACATCATCACCACATCCTCCGCGCCAGGGGCCAACGGTTGGGTACAAGAAGGACAACGCAAAGCCAGTAATTTCATAAGGGGTTGAAGGCTTCAGGTTGAAGGTTTCAGGTTCAACTCGAAACTCAAAACTATTTCATCTCCGACAACTCTTCCAAGACACTCATGCCTGTTTTTAACATTTTTTGCCAATCCTGGCCGCCCATCATGTCTGTCAGGCTGCCTTGACTAAAGGGGGAGCCGGATTCCGCCTTTTTGTTTTCGCTGCCAATTTCTTCCACTTCTTCGCCATACCGAAAGGCCGTATAACCACCACCGATTAAAACCAGCCCAAAAATGATGGGCAGCAATACAATCCAGAAAGCATCACCATCGTTGCTGCTGGCTCCCAGATAACCTGCAATGATGGTGCCATTCACCAGCAGGAAGTTACCTGCCGCCATGCCCGCCACCAATGCTGCTGCCCGATAAAGAATGTTGCCGGGGGCTTTGCCATACAACACCTTGTTGTTCGTGCCGTCTACCACAACCTGGTAATTTCGGCCGCGATATTCATATCGAGCCACCCACAACGGGTAATAAACCAGGGAAAATTGTTCACGCAGAAAGTGGAATTTCTCAAAATACTTTTGTTTTAGGGTGCGTTTGCGCCGCCCGCGCAAGACAAAATGGGTTTGTGCCTCGGCCAAGGCATCGGTGCGCGACTCGGATGGCTCAAAAACCATGGCCTCGGCGTGTAACTGGTCGGCGTTGTAGGGCAGCAGGTCTTGTTTGGAGATGGATACTTGATGTACACCAAACTCCGATACATCTACGGCGGCATCATTCCAGTGCATCTCTTCCAGCAGTTCTACTTCAACGGGACGGGTGCTATCTTTATTTTTTCGTTCGCGGCCAAAAATCCAGCCTGCTACGGTGGCTTGCATTCGCCAGTAGGGTAGGTAGACGAGGAAGAGGTCTTTGAGTTGGGCTGCCTGGGCCAGGTCGCGGGCTTTGCGGAAACCGGAGAAGAAGTTACGAACGGCCGTTTCTGCCTGGGGACGTTCTACTTTTCGGGCCACCTGCCATCGCCGCACCCCTTTTTCCCCTTGCACCAGGGAGCGTAGGTGACAAAAGGGACACTCAACCAGCCGCGCGCCCTCTGGCACGGGCACAACACCATTACAATTGGGACAGGTAAGGCCTTGTGAGGAAGACATAGTTACACTTTTGCTGAAACATAAACAGCGGCGGCAAAAACAGGGATTGCCAGAACTATTGCCGCAACCAAATAAACGACAACTCCCACCGCTAATCCACTGCTTGCGTAGGTGGTGTAGCCACATAACGGGATGAGGGCGGCCAGGAAATAGAGGATACACCCCAGGGAGCCGATGGCAAAGTAGGGGGTTTCCCATTTGGAGGGGAAGATGGCGGCAAAAACTTTACTACTGGCGGCTTCAACAACGGCCGTATAATCTCGCCCCTGATAGTGATATTTGCACATAAAAATGGGGACATGCACCAGAGAACTTTCTTGAATGTTTCCGGCAGTTATACGCTGGTTTTGTGCCAACCACCCTTTGACTGTTTCCAACGGGACAGTTGGCTCGACAGCAAAACCGTCTTGGGTGTGATCATAAGGCTGCAAATCGGAGGCGGGGATGGTTAGCTCTTTTAACTCTGTCACCGAGAGGCCAGCCGCAGGCTCTAACACAACTTTTTCTTGTCCATTTTGGTTGGTTCGCACCATCCAGAGGGGGAAGTATTGGAAAATCGGCCGTTCAATCTGGGCTTTTTGGTCTAAATCTTTTACTGTCTGGTTGCCAGCCATCCAACGACGCAGGGCAGCTAAAGCGGCCGTTTCATCTACTGTGGAACGCACTGCATAATGCAACACGGCCCCGCTTTTGTCTACAAAGTTGGTGGTCTGGCAAAACTCACAGGTGACAAACTGGGTGCCTTGCTCAACAGGCAGGGCGGCCCCACATTGGCGGCAAAAAAATTGGGAAGGGGTGTGGGAGGTAGTCATAAAATCTATCATTTGCGTGAACTGTTTGTTTTAGGCTTCACGCCAAATCTCTTCACGGGCAGCTATTTTGTCTTCACGTAGGGCAATTTGTTCTTCGCGTTCTTCCAGGGAGGTGTGCAGGGAATCGGCCGTTTTTTGCATCTCTTTCCGTATTTGTTGCAGACGCTCCATCATCACCGCACTCTCTTCACGTTCTACCACCTGCCCCGCTTGTTGTCGAATGGTTGTTAAACGGTGTTGCAGATGCTCCATTTCATCTTGCAGGCTGGCCGTTGCCTGGGCAAAGGTGCGGTGTCGCTGCTCTAATTCCTCAGCAACCAGTTCGCCCTGGGATTGGGCGGTTTTCCAGGCTATTTCGGCCCGTTTTTCCCGCGCCACCGCCTGAGCCAGTTCATCCCGCAGCTGGTTTAAGCGGGTTTGGGCCTGGTAAATGTGCTGGGAAAGGGGATCTGTCTCTGCCACTTCTTCACCAAAGAGATCAGAAACGGCCGTTTTAATGACCTGTGTTACCTTATCAGTCAATTTCATGTTATCAGGCTCCCCACTCACTTTTTACAGAACTGAGATTGGAGATTAGCGATTGGTTCAATCTCGAATCTCCAATCTCCAATCGCGGGCAGCATCCACAATCCCTTCAACTGTGGGACTAACCTTAATGTAGAAAATG
>CAZPEJ010000330.1:0-6028 GCA_964585465.1 uncultured Ardenticatenaceae bacterium | reverse complement strand
TGGGGCTAGTGTCCATGGGGTTTGCCGCCATGAACTCGGCCGGATTAACTGGCGCAGGCATTCAGATGGTCAGTCATGGCATTATGACAGCTCTCTTCTTCTCTGTCGTGGGCATGATTTACGACCGGGCGCATACCCGCAACATGGACGAACTCAGCGGCATCGCTAAAGTTTTACCCTGGGCGGCCGTTGCTTTTATCATCGGCGGTCTGGTTTCCATGGGGATGCCCGGCCTGTCTGGGTTTATTGCCGAGTTTCCCATTTTCTTGGGTGTATGGAGTGGTGGTTCATTAGACCTGCCTAATACCGTTTTGGGGCTAAACCCTGCTACTTATTATCCTGTCATTGCTGCAATTTCTGCGCTTGGCATCATTGTCACCGCTGCCTACGTGTTGCGGGCAGTGAGTAAAGTGTTTTTTGGTGATTACGACGAACATGCCTATCACGACATGCGTCCTTTGCTGGCAATTGATAAATTTACCCTGGTCGGTTTCTGTGTTTGCCTGGTCATCATTGGGGTGTACCCGGCCATTATTGCTCCCATTGTCGAGGCTGGTGTGGCTCCGGTGGTACAACGACTACAAGAAGCACAACAAAATCTGACAGTGTTAGACACGGCCCGGATGGCCGCTACCCATTTGTTATCCTGGTTAGGAGGTGCATAGGTGACCCCTGAGATTACCACTTCGTGGTGGCTGGCCCTGGTGCCGGAAATTAGTTTACTTGTCTTGCTGGTGGTTGTTTTAATTTACGACCGTGCGCTCAAACCGGGCGAAGAGCGATATTTGGGATTGGTAACAGCCTGGGGCGGGATAGCTGCACTGCTGCTCATGTTTGGTCTCTCGTTTTTTGCCGGTGTGCCAGACATGAATGCCTCTCTGGAGGAAAGCCTTATTTGGGGGGGTATGATTCGCTCCGATGCCGTGACGATGGTTTTTCGCACCATGTTTATGGCGGCTCTCATTACCACCAGCCTGATCTCGATGGATGTGAAGGAGTTACAGCGTGGTGAGTATTATGCTTTGCTCATTACGACTGCGATTGGGTTCAACCTGATGGCGGCTTCGGCCGATTTAATTATGTTGTATGTCTCCCTGGAGACGGCCAGTATTTCCTCTTATGTGCTGGCAGGTTTTTTGACCAAGAGTGTGCGTTCCACTGAAGCGGGCATGAAATACTTTGTGTATGGGGCGTTTGCAACGGCCGTTATGCTCTATGGCATGAGTTTGTTATTTGGCATCACCGGACAGACCAACCTGTACATCATTGGCAATATGGTTTTCCAGGCAGGCGAAATTGTTCCTGCCGTGAAAGCCGTTTTGCTCCTGGCAGCGATCATGATTGTGGTAGGGTTTGGTTACAAAATATCGGCCGTTCCCTTCCACTTCTGGACACCTGATGTTTACGAAGGTGCCCCCACCCCCTTCACCGCCTACATCTCCACTGCCTCCAAAGCAGCTGGTTTCGCCATTTTTTTGCGTTTGTTCACGGCTGGCACAGTGGGCCTGCCCAACGCCCAAAGTTCGGTTGAGTGGTGGGCCACCCTGGTGACCATGTGTATTGCCACCATGACCCTGGGCAACTTTGCCGCCATTTTCCAAAATAACATCAAACGGATGTTGGCTTACTCTAGCATTGCCCAGGCGGGTTATGCCCTGATCGGACTGGTGACGCTGACTCCAGACGGGGCTGGGGCTTCTCTCTTTTATTTGCTCATGTACGTTTTTACCAACGTCGCCGCCTTCGGGGTGATTGTTCTCATCAGCAATGTCTCCCACTCTGACGACATGAAAGATTTGTACGGCCTGAATCGCCGTTCTCCCTATCTGGCTTTGGTGATGATGGTAGCGTTGCTCTCGCTGGGGGGCATTCCGCCAACGGCCGGTTTTGTGGGCAAGTTTTTCATCTTCAAAGCGGCCGTTGAAGGTGGGTATTGGTGGTTAGCCCTCATTGGCATCCTGAACGCCTTTGTAGCCTTGTATTACTACCTGGGTGTCATTAAGTACATGTACTTGTACCACGCTGAAGATGACAACGCCCCAGTGCCTGTTTCGCGGGCTGCGTGGGTTGGTTTGGGGTTGTCCGTGTTACTCATTATTGTTCTTGGTATTTACGCTGGCCCGGCTTTTGACTGGACACGGGAAGCGGCAACCGCTTTTTACGCATTCACCGGGTAGGCAGAGGTAGTAACGGCCGTAACAGGTATTTGCTACTTGCCACCCTGGTTGATATAATGCGCTAACTTGCGCCCAGGCTGAGTGGAGTGTGAAACAAAATCAGCACCTCAACAATTTAGCTCCTTTAATGGCAACAGTGGTGGGTCAGGTGGGTTGCATCACTGTCTTGATTATCGGGGTAGCCTTAGGCGCAGGGCTACTACTAGATAAATTCCTTGGAACTCAAGCAATCTTTACAGTTTTATTCATGGTAGGCAGCGTACCGTTTGCCCTGTATGTCATTGTGCGTATCAGTCTGTCAACGGTAGCGCGAACACAGCAACTTATGGACTCCAAGCATACGGAGGAAGAAAACAAATAATGAAGAAGCGTTACATCATTTATGTATGTGTTATCCTTCTCGCCGTTGTCGGTGGTGTATTTGGTTCAGGGTTACTCTCACCCGTGCGCCCGGTCATTCAGCTACCCGGCGAAGTGGTCATGCCCTGGGGTAAAGAAAGCCCATTATACGGACTTTTTGGCAAAGGGTTAACCAACACATTTATTGCCGCCTTACTCAGTTTCTTTTTGATGCTGATTTTGGCGTTTAGTCTACGGGCCAAATCCAAAACGGCCGATGAAGTGCCCACCGGGTTTTACAACTTTATTGAAATGCTTATCGAAATGGCCTATGGTTATGTAGAAAACGCCGCAGGTAAATGGGCCAAAAACTTCTTCCCCTTTTTCATGACCTTCATCCTGTTTATTGTTGGTTCTAACTGGATGGGGTTAATTCCAGGGGTAGATAGTATTGGCAAGTGGGAAAATTTACCCCATTACGAAGCCGAAAAAGCAGCCGAAGCAGCCGAAAAAGAAGCCGAGGCCCAGGGCATTCACCTCACTGAAGAAGAAATCCACGAAATTGAAGAAACCGTTGAACATGACGTTGACCATGCCAATGTGGGTGATTTGCAGAATGGGCTTTTCCTGATGCGAGCCACAGAAGACGCAGAAGGCAACAAATCAGAAGATGCTGACTGGTCAATTGTGCCGTTTGTCCGCCCCGCCGCTACCGACCTCAACCTCACCCTGGCGATGGCGATTATCTCGGTGGTCATGACCCAATACTACGGCATGAAAGCGCAAGGTTTGAAATACTGGGGTAAGTTTTTTGTCTGGGACGGGAACAAAATTGCCCAGAATCCCCTGGCAATCCTCGACCCTGTGGTAGGGTTGCTGGAGTTTGTCAGCGAGATTTTCAAAATCGTTTCGTTTGCCTTCCGGTTGCTCGGTAACATTTTTGCCGGTATGGTATTGCTCTTTGTCATTGGCTCCTTGTTGCCAATCGGGAACTTGCTCTTTTACCATCTAGAGTTTGCCGTTGGGTTATTGCAAGGTGTGGTATTCGCCTTGTTAACCCTCACCTTCATGTCTGGCGCAACCCAAAGCCATCATGGAGACGAACATCACTAATCAATAATGAGTGACCCCTGCCTGTAATCCTTAGCTTGTCTAACGGGAAGAGTGATTACAACGGGTGGACGCTTTGAGAGAAAGTTACTTTTCAACATAAAAATCATTGGAGGATATTCAATTATGGACGTACAAGCTGCACAAGCGATTGCAGAAGGCCTGAAGTTATTAGGCGCAGGTTTAGCGATGACTGGTGCGATTGGTGCTGGGGCTGGGGTGGGTATCGTGGTCGGTGGGGCTGTACAAGGTATTGCCCGCAACCCCGATGCGGCTGGTCAAATTACGGGTAACATGATTTTAGGTGTTGCTCTGGCCGAAGCGGTCGCTATTTACGCGCTCGTGGTAGCCCTGATTTTGATCTTCGTGGCTTAATTGTTTACGACGAGGTTCAAATAAGTAAGAAGAGAGGATCATTATGGAAGCATTAGGTATTAATATTGGCTACCTGATTATGCAAATCCTGCTCTTTGTTATTTTGATGACGGTGCTGAACGGTTATTTGTACAGCCCGATCACCAAAGTATTGGAAGAGCGAAAGGCGAAAATTGCAAAAGGGCTGGAAGATGCGCGACAAGCAGCCATCGCCCGTGATAACGCAGACGTGGAAGCAAAGAAAATCTTGGACGCGGCGCGGGCTGAAGCTGCCAAGATTCGTCAAGATGCAGCGGTGCAGGCTGAAGATTCAGCCAAAGGGATTTTGGCAAAGGCTAACGAGGATGCCAGAAACGTTTCGGCTAAAGCCAAAGAGGACGCGGAAGGGGAACGGAACCGTATTTTGTCCGAGTTGCGCGGCCAGGTGGCTTCTATTGCCATTGCGGCGGCCAATAAGCTGGTGGGTGAATCTCTCAGCGAGGAACGGCAACGCTCTTTGATTGCGGACTTTTTTGCCAAAGTGCCGTCTACTGTTTCTAAGTTGAGTGGTAAAACGGCCGAAATTACCAGTGCCCTGCCGCTAACCGACGCTGAACAAGCCAAAGTTAAATCATCCCTGGGGGCTGACACCATCTCCTTTAAGGTCAACCCCTCCATTTTGGGTGGTCTGGTGATTCGGGTGGATGATCAGGTGGTAGATAATAGTGTTGCTGGTCAAATGAACGCTTTGCGTGACTCGTTGAATTAACAACTCTCGTTAAAGGATTGGAGAAACCGACCAGGTAACAGTTTACGTGAAACAATAAACAAAAGGCCAGGGAACGCCGACCCCTGGCCTTTTTGTTTAGCTGAATGGTTTAACCAGATTTGACGGGCATGTATTGCATCAGTTTGGAGGCCAGGTTGGCAATGGGCAGGCTTTGTAACCAGACACGGCCGGGGCCGGTGAGCGTAGCCAGAAACAGCCCTTCACCCCCAAATAACATGTTTTTGAACCCTTTGACGGTTGTGATGTCGTAGTTGACGGAGGGTTCGTACATGGCGATGTGTCCTGGGTCAACTTTCATGGTTTCTCCGGGTTTCAGGCTGTATTCGCGCACTTCGCCGGAAATTTCTACCCAGGCTGTGCCGGGGCCGGTCAGTTTTTGCAACACAAACCCCTCACCGCCAAAGAGACCGGCTCCTAACTTGCGGCGGAAGTGGATTTCTAAGGTGACAGAGTTTTCTGCCACCATGAAGGAATCTTTTTGGCAGATGCGGCTTTGCCCGGCCGCCAGGTCAATGGGAAGAATGGAGCCTGGGGCTTCTGGGGTAAAGGTGATGATGCCTTGACCGGTTTTGCAGGTGTAGCTGGTGAGGAATAAGGATTCACCGGCCAATGAACGGGCCAACCCTTTGAGCAGGCCGCCGCGCGTGTTGGTGGACATTTCGATGTCCCCACGCATCCAGGCCATGCCGCCGGATTCGGTAAAAACGGTTTCTCCTTGTTCTAATAAGATGTCTAGGGTTTGTAAGGTGGTGCCTTGAATATCGTATTGCATAGGGTTATCTCCTGTAAAATAGTAGATGATGAAAGGTACAAACTGTCGGTCAGGAATTTTGGCTGGATGGTTGTGGCTGACTGACAGCGTTGATGTTGTGGATTATAATCGGGGTGGTGGTGCCTGACAAAGAGAAGGATGTGTAGATGAGACCAGGATTGGAAATTCCAGATGATTTTGTGTGGCCAGAGTATAACGGCCGTTCCATTGCCAATATCCCGGCGACGGTTGCCGCTTTGTTGCAGGTTCCGTTCGAGGGGTTGCCGCCGTTGCAAGATGGGTTGTGGCAACCTCTGGCGGGGAATGTGAAGCGGGTGGTGTTGATTATTTTGGATGCTCTGGGGTTAAACCTGTGGCAAAAGATGGAGGATGAATTACGGCCGATGTTGGGAGAAACGGCCGTTTCCGGCCATCTGACCTCTATTTTTCCCTCTACTACAGTGGCTGCTTTGAGCAGTTTGTGGACAGGCACCGCCCCGGCGCAAC
>CAZPEJ010000329.1:0-6041 GCA_964585465.1 uncultured Ardenticatenaceae bacterium | reverse complement strand
ATGGGGTGTGACCGGGTTTTTCTTTGGATGTTACTGGCATTAACTTTATATCGCGCAGAGACGCGGAGACGCAGGGGGAAATTTTGGGGGCGAAAAGCCTGATTTTCGATAAGTTCTTTCTGGTACTATTCTGCCGCGACGACTGCTTAAAGGTAGTAGGTCATTCGCTGTAATTCAATGACCGGGTCGCTGTAGCTGACGTAGACGTGGGGGGGAACGTTGAGGTGGATGGGGGCGTAGGAGAGGATGGCTTTTACCCCGGAGTTGATGAGAATATCGGCCGTTTCTTGAGCCTGGGCCGCCGGAACAGCTAACATCGCCATTTTTATGTGCCGATGTTTCACAATTTCGCCCATTTTGGCAATGTCTTGAACTAATATTCCGTTCAGGTCTTCCCCAATTTTGTTGGGGTCATTATCAAAGACGTAGGCAATGCGAAACCCCCGATCTGCAAATCCATTGTAATGTGCCAGAGCGTGACCTAAAAAACCTGCCCCCACTAAAACAATCTGCCGTTCTTGTGTTAAATGCAAGATCTCGCGTAGCTGTTCAATAAGGTAGTTGATGTGATAACCGGTGCCTTGTTTGCCAAATTCGCCAAAGTGGGAAAGGTCTTTGCGAATCTGGGCCGAACTCAGCCCCAACCGTTCCCCTAACTCCTGCGATGAGGTAGTGATTTTTTTTTCTTCGTCAGCCAATTGGGTCAACTCACGAAGATAGATGGGTAAACGGCCGATCACAATATCCGGTATTTCTGTCACTTTTTTTACCAATGGTTACTGATTCGTGTAAGTTTTCACAATTTTAACATAGGCGGGAAACGACCGCAAAGAAAGGAAGTGGTGACATAAAGGATGAGTATTTGGCAATCAGGTGAAGATTTTGCTACTCAACTAAACTTTCCTTTCCTATAATAATTCTGGTACCTATATACCGTTACAAACAGGATGGAACGATGCGACGAAATATCATCATTGGGTTGATTGTGGTTGGTTTATTGGTGGGTGGTTTTTATTTTTTGCGCCAACAGCAGCAAGCAGCTCAAGAACCAGCTTTTGAGATTTTACGTGAGGCAGATGTGGCGCAGGGGCGTATCACGGCCACTGTGAATGCTACCGGAGCCATTGAACCGGAGGCTTTGGTGTCGCTCACGTTTGGGAATGCGGGCACGGTTTCGCAAGTGAATGTGGTGCGGGGGCAACAGGTGAAAACGGGGGATGTGTTAGCAGCGTTAAATACGGCCGAATTACAACTGGCTGTGCAACAAGCGGAGGATGCGCTACACATTCAAGAGTTGACCCTGGCGCAACGGCTCAACACCCAACCCTCGGCGGCGACTATCGCTTCTGCTGAGGCGGATATTCAAGCGGCCGAGGCCCAAGTATTGGTTGCCGAGGCAAATGTGGCTTCCGCAGAAGCGGCCGTTTTGCAAGCCCAGGCACAACTTGCCAAAGTGTTGGAAGGGCCAACCCCCGGCCAGGTGGCTGCCGCCGAAGCCCAGGTGGCCCAGGCGCAATTGCAACAAGAAAATGCCCAGCAGGCTTATGACCGCACCATCGAATGTTTTGATCCCCCCACAGGCGGCGATCCTGTTTGCCCAGGGTTAGGCGCGCCAGAGGAACAAGCCAGGGCTGCGCTACAAAACGCCAATTTGGCCCTGGTGGCAGCCGAAACGCAACTCACCGATTTGCAGACTGGGGCCAGAACGGCCGATATTCAAATCGCCAACGCGGCTATTGTGAATGCCCAGGCCGGGGTGCAGGCGGCCGGGGGTAATCTGGCAGTGGCTCAGGCGAATCTGGCCCGCGCCCAGGCGGCGTTTAACCGCCTGTCGGAACCGCTCACCGAAGATGAGGTGGCTATTTTGCAAGCCCAGGTGGCAAGTGCTCAGACCAATCTGATTATTGCCCAGTTGCGCCTGGAGCAGTCGTTGGTGATTGCGCCCATGGATGGCACGGTGGCAAATGTGCTAATTGACGCAGGGGAGCAGGCTTCGCCCGGCGCGCCGGTGATCACATTGGTGAATGAAGGGGCGTTCCACATTAGCGTCAGTGTGGATGAAATTGATATTGACCGGGTGGCTGTGGGGCAGGCGGTGGGTTTGACGTTGGATGCGTTGCCTGATGTGCCGGTGACAGGGCAAATTGCAGACATCGCTCCGACTTCTACCAGCACCGGTGGGGTGGTGACGTATCTGGTGACGATTAACGTTGATGATACGGGTGCAGTGGTTTTGAAACCAGGAATGAGCGCGACGGCTTCGATTGTGGTGGAGGAAGTGGATAATGTGCTGATTGTGCCCAACTGGGCGATTCGGCTGGATCGGGAGACGGGGGAGGCGTTTGTGAATTTGAAACAAACGGCCGAAACTGGTTTTACGATTGAGGAAGTGGTGGTACAGACGGGGCTGCGAAATGAGCAGTTTAGCGAGGTGACGAGTGGTTTACAAAGTGGGGATGTGGTGGTGGTGACGAATGAGCGAGAGGTGTTCGACCTGTTTAGCGGGCCTAATTAACGGGTTGCGGGGATACAGAGCGTATGAGTATTTCAGAAAACGGCCGAAAAGCCATTATTACCATTCACGACATGACAAAGGTGTATCGCATGGGGGAACATGAAGTTCACGCTTTGCGGGGTGTGTCGTTAAATATCCAAAAAGGGGAATTTGTCTCGATTATGGGGCCTTCTGGTTCGGGCAAATCTACCATGATGAATATGTTGGGGGCCTTGGACAAACCCAGCAGTGGCAACTATTTGTTGGATGGGGAGGATGTCAGCCAGATGAATGACAACCAGTTGGCTGATGTGCGAAACCGCAAAATTGGGTTTGTGTTTCAAAATTTCAATCTATTGCCACGCACCCCAGCCATTCAACAGGTGGAACTTCCTTTGGTTTATGCGGGCAAAGGGCAACGGTATGAAAAAGCGAAAACCGCTTTAGAGATGGTGGGGTTGGGCGACCGGCTGGATCATAAACCGAGTGAACTTTCAGGTGGGCAGCAGCAGCGGGTGGCCATTGCACGGGCTTTGGTGAATGAACCAGCTATTATTTTGGCGGATGAGCCGACCGGCAACCTGGATAGCAAATCGGGCACGGAAGTGATGCAAATTTTCCAGCGGTTAAACCGTGAACAGGGTATTACGGTGATTTTTGTGACGCACGATCCCTGGATTGCTCGCCACACTCGCCGGATTGTGACGCTGGCGGATGGGTTGGTGGTGCGGGATGAAGAGGTGTCGCAGCCGTTGGTGGCCGGGGAGGCAAAACGGCCGTCGGATTCAGTGCTTAAGAACGCAGATTAAAAAACCTACAAGAGATTGGAGATTGGAGATTGGAGATTAACAATTGGTTCAATCTCCAATCTCCAATCTCAGTTCTGTAAGTTGCTTATTTTCATTCCTTAGTACGTCGTGAACGGTAGACAGTATAGTAAGAGGTGATTGTGACGCTTTGGCAAAATATCCGCCTGGCTTTTGTGGGTCTGGCAACCAATAAATTACGCTCTTTGCTCACCATGTTGGGGATTATCATTGGGGTGGCGGCGGTGGTGACGCTGGTGTCGGTGGGGCGCGGGGTGGAGCAGTTTGTCACGGCCGAATTTCAAGGGCTGGGTAATAATTTGCTTTTTGTGTTCCCCGGCCAGCTTGGGCCAGACCAATCGGGGCCACGCCGTTCGGGGGGGACGGGTTTAACGAATGAAGATGTGGCGGCGATTGCTGATACTGCGTTGGTGCCCGATATTTTGGCTGTGGTGCCGGAGTATGGGCGGAGTGCGTTGGTCACATACGGCCGTTATGAATCCCGCACCCAAATCACCGGCACCACCCCCAATTACCCCGAAGTTCGCAACTTTTACCCTGTTTCCGGCAACTTTTTTAGCGATCAAGATGTCACCGCCAACGCTCGCGTCGCCATTATTGGGCAAAGCGTTTATGAAGAGTTATTTCCCAATGGCGATCTGCCCGTTGGTGAAAATATCAAAATCAATAACATCAATTTCCGTATCATTGGGGTGATGGAAGAAAAGGGTGGTTCTGGTTTTAACGACCAGGATGATGTTATTTTAATTCCCATCAGCACAGCCCAGCGGCGGCTCTTTCCGGCGCGGCGAGCCGATGGCAAGTTGCGGGTAGATGTCATTTATGCCCAACTGATTAACGAGGAGCGACAAGATAGTGCTATTGCCCAGATTGAGCTGGTGCTACGCGACCTGCACAACATAGATTTTGACGAAGAGGATGATTTTACCGTTGTCAGCCAGGAAGAGTTGGTTTCTGCCTTTGGGCAAATCACCAGTGTGTTGACCACTTTTTTGGGGGTGATTGCGGGCATTTCTTTGTTGGTGGGGGGTATTGGTATCATGAATATCATGTTGGTGTCGGTGACAGAGCGCACTCGTGAAATTGGGTTGCGAAAGGCGGTGGGGGCCAGGCGGCAAGATATTTTGTGGCAATTTTTGGTGGAGGCCATTGTGTTGGCAATGGTAGGGGGGGTGATTGGTTTGTTGTTAGGGGTGAGTGGGGCGGTGGCTATTGCCAACTACTCCTCTGAATTGCAGCCGACGGTGGATTGGGGGGCGGTGGTGGGGGCTATTGCCATTTCGGCGACGATTGGTTTGCTGTTTGGGGTGTATCCGGCGGCGCGGGCGGCCGGGTTAAGCCCCATTGAGGCGTTGCGGTATGAGTGATTTTTGTACAGGCACAGGTTGGTGCAGTTTTAATTGCCGTCGTCACTGGCGGTAAAAGATTTGGTTCTATGGAAAATGTAAGAATTGCGTTGCGGGCGTTGGGGGCGAATAAGTTGCGGGCTGCGCTGACGATGTTGGGTATTATGATCGGGGTAGCGGCCGTTATTACGCTGTTGGCGATTGGGGATGGGGTTACACGTTTTGTGGCGGAGCAGTTTGTGGGGCTGGGGACGAACCTGGTTTTTGTGCTGCCAAACGATGATCCTGATCGGACAACTTCTCCGCTAACGATTGAAGATGCGGAACGATTGGATGATGCCACGCTGGTGCCAAATGTGGCAGGGGTGGCTCCGCTGGTGTTTCGGCGGGATGAGTTGTTGTATCAGGGGACTGAGTATGCCACAACGGTGCGGGCTAGTACCCCTGCGTATGGGCCATTGCGTGGGTATGAGGTGGCACGGGGGCGGTTTATCTCGGAGGCGGATAGTATCGGCCGTTCCCGGGTGGTGGTGTTGGGGCAAGAAACGGTCAATAACCTGTTCCCGGCCGATATTGACCCGCTGGGAGCAGATATAAAAATTGGTGGTTTAAACTTTCGTGTCATCGGCATTTTGGAGGAGAAGGGGGGTGGGGTGTTTGGTAGTGAGGATGATCTGGCCATTGTGCCGCTTTCAACAGCCCAGGAACGTCTGTATGATTTACGTAGCCCACGTAATGGTAAGTTGCGGGTGGATATGATTTTGGTGCAGGCGGTGGATAGTGAGGCGGTGGATGATGTCTTAATTGACACGACAAATGCGTTGCGCCAGTTGCACAATATCAATTTTCGGGATGAGGATGATTTTCTCATTTTGACGCAGCAAGATTTTTTGGATTCGTTCGGGCAGGTAACCGGGGTGTTGACCCTGTTTTTGGGGGCGATTGCCAGTATTTCTTTGCTAGTGGGGGGCATTGGTATTATGAATATCATGCTGGTTTCGGTGACGGAACGGACGCGGGAAATTGGGCTGCGGAAGGCAGTGGGGGCAAAAAGTCGGGATATTTTGGGCCAATTTTTGACCGAAGCGGTGGTTTTGGCCCTATTGGGTGGTTTTTTGGGAATTGGGTTGGGGGTGGTGGGGGCAACGGCCGTTCATTGGTATGTGCCTGATCTGGATACGGCCGTTACCTTGAACTCTGTCGGGTTAGCGGTGGGTTTTTCGGCAGCCGTCGGGCTGTTTTTTGGCATCTACCCCGCCTCGCGGGCGGCTGGTTTGCACCCCATTGATGCCCTGCGTTTTGAGTAAAACTCTCTGCGCCCTTACGCCCCTGCGTGATACTCAAGTTAAGAGCTTTCGCCTGGGGTTCAAACCC
>CAZPEJ010000328.1:0-6064 GCA_964585465.1 uncultured Ardenticatenaceae bacterium | reverse complement strand
TCAGGTCATTCAGCAGCAGCGCAACCGGATACAAACACGTAAATTAGAGTGTTACCAGCATGTAAAAAACGGCCGTTCCACCGTCTACGACCTGGTAAACGCCATGTACGCCACTTATCCACCCGCCGTCCGCTTTGTCGGGCTGTGGATGTGTGTGGGCTACCTCGACCTGCTCAAAGCAGAAGGGGTCATCACAGAAGAAGAACAAAACGGGATATGGTATTATTCCAGCAAGTAGAAATTGGAGATTAGGGATGGGAGATTGGCAACTCTCCGATCCCCCTCAGCAAAACGTCAATTGATGACCTGATGCCGTATCGTAAAGAAGTAGTAACGATTCACCGCCCAGGCGCAAAGAAAAGAGAAACCCTATGTGTTCTTTGCGTATTTTGCAGTTAAATCCCAGAAAGGCTGAACAGTTACAAACGTAAAACGTGAAGACTCCTCATCACATTTCACACCTCACATTCACCGTTCACCGTTCACTGTCCACTGTTCACCGTTTACTGTTTACTGTCCACTGTTTACCGTTCACTATTTACTATTCACTTCCCCCTATGCCTCCCCTCTCCTCCCTCAAAATCCTCGACTTTACCACCCTACTGCCTGGCCCCTATGCCACCATGATGCTGGCTGACCTGGGGGCCGAGGTGGTGCGAGTGGAGGCCCCCAACCGGCCGGATGGGGTGCGTTATTTGCCACCGTTTGATGGCGAAACCTCTGCCTGGCACGGCTTGTTGAACCGTTCCAAACGTTCCATTTTCCTGGATTTGAAACAACCTGCGGCTGTAGCGGTGGTGAAACGGCTGGTACAAACTTATGACATTGTTGTGGAGCAGTTTCGGCCGGGGGTGATGGACAGGTTGGGCATTGGTTACGAGGCGTTGCAAACAACCAACCCCCGGCTAATTTATTGCGCCATTACCGGCTACGGTCAGACCGGCCCTTACCGCGACCGTGCCGGGCACGATAACAATTACCTGGCACTGGCCGGGGTGATGAGCCACACCGGCAGAAAGGTGGGTGGGCCGCCGCCATTGGGGGTGCAGGTGGCAGATATTGGTGGCGGGTCGTTTGGGGCGGTGACTGGGATTTTATCGGCCGTTATTCACCGCCTACTCACAGGTCAAGGGCAACTGGTGGACATCAGCATGTTCGATATGGCAGTAGCCTGGCACGCCCACGCCATTAGCCACTACCTGGTGGGCGGGGACGAGCCAACTTATGAATCCTGGGGCTTAAACGGGGGCGGTTTTTACGATTATTACGAAACACAAGACGGCCGTTTCCTCTCTGTTGGTTCGCTGGAGCCTAAATTCTGGTCAGGGTTTTGCCAGGCTATTGGCCGGTTGGACTGGATCAACTTAGGGTACCACCCACCGGCCCAAGAACCGTTAAAGGCTGAGATAAGGCAGGAGATTCAGAAACGGCCGTTATCCGCCTGGGTAGCCCTCTTTGCCAGCCTGGATGTGTGCGTCGAACCTGTCCTCACCATCCCCGAAATGTTACAACACCCCCAAACCCAAGCCCGCCACCTGGTAGTAGCCGTCCCCAAACCCGATGGCAACACCCAACCCCAAATTGCCAGCCCCTTCAAATTTTCCGCCAGCCAACCCCAATACAAACACATTGGCACAGCAGCAGGGGCAAATACGGCCGAAATTCTGCAACAAATTGGTTACACAGCGGCGGAAATAAAGGATTTGCAGCAGAGCAAGGTGTTTGGGGAACGTAAAACGTGAAACGTGAAACGTGATGGGTATCCTTTACGTTTCACGTCTTACACCCCAGTTCGCAGCGTCAAACTAACCGGGCAATGATCCGACCCCACCACCTCCGCGTGAATGGCCGCATCCACAACCAGAGGCCATGCTTCAGGACTGGTAAAAAAATAATCCAGCCGCCAGCCCACGTTTTTCTCCCGTGACCCTGTGAAATAAGCCCACCAGGAGTAGGCCCCGCGCCGGTCTGGGTATAACGAACGGAAGGTATCCCGATACCCTTGTGCCACAATTTGGTCAATCCACGCCCGCTCTTCTGGCAAAAACCCGGTGGCGTGTTGGTTCTGTTTGGGGCGGGCCAGGTCAATTTCCTGGTGCGAAGTATTCACATCGCCGCAAAAAATGACCCGTTTTCCCTGTTCACGGAGTTGGTTGCAACTGTCGAGAAACGCTGCTTTATACGCCATTTTGAAAGGCACCCGGCTATGGTCGTGGCTGCCGTTGGGGAAGTAGGCAATCACCAGCACAAACTGGTCATACTCCGCCACGATGGTGCGCCCTTCGCGGTCAAACTCCGCCAAACCCAACCCAATTTGCACTGATAGCGGCTCTTGTTTGCTGTAGAGAGCCACACCGCTATATCCTTTTTTTTCGGCCGTTGCCCAATAGGTGTAATACCCTGGCGGCTGGCGCAACTCTGGCGGCAACTGGTCGGGGTGGCATTTCGTTTCTTGCAACCCCAAAATATCGGGTTGAGTCTGGTGTAACCAGGACAAAAAACCTTTCTGATGCACAGCCCGCAGGCCGTTGACATTCCAGCTAACTAAAAACATACAGGTGGTTTGGCGACGTATGACGTATTACATTTTACGCCATACGCCATTATGACGGGGATGAGGCTGCCAAAACGGCTTGTTTGAAGTGGGTGATGCCCAACTGGTGGGCACGTTGTTGCCTGTTTCGCATGAAGCGGAAAAGGTAAGCAGGTTGACTGGGGGATGGGCGGGAAATGGCGGTGATATGCAACACCAGGTCACTGTTTTCACGCCATTCGATTTGGGCAGACCACTCTCCCTGTTCAACATGGGAAGCAGTGGTGGCATAGGTAAACCCGGAGCGGCACGGTTCCTGGATGACCCGTACCACTTCGTTCATGGTGATAACATCGAGGATGGGGGTCTGAAACGGCCGAAACAGATGAATCCGCTGCACAATCCGATCTCCAATCTGCATCCATCGGCGTTGAATGGAAAAATCACTCACCGGGGTTAATAACATTGGGGGGTAGAACTGGTAACGCATGAGCAAATCGGCTGCCCGACGGAAGAACTTACCCCGTTCATCGGCCGTTATTCGCTCTTCGTAATGGTCAATATGCCAGCTATCATCAATCACCTGACCGGGAGTGTAACTCAAGGGAACTCGATCCCACACATCCAGATAACGGGCATCGCAACAGGCATCGTTAAACCAATTGAGGGTTGCTGTGGTGAGAAGTTTCATACAATCACCTTTTGAAAAAACCAAACGGACATATTTGGACAGATTGCTGCATAACTACCACAGTCTATTTAGAAGATTTTAACAAGTTGTTAAATACCAGGCAAACCTGGGTGGTTGATTCGCCCGTTCAGGTGGTTTCGATATAATTTGCCCATATTATGTTTTTGTCAACGAAAAAAAGCCTCCAGGGTGGCGGGTATGTGGGAATCAATGCCCACTTACTGTCTGGGGAGGCGGGTTATCGGCGGGCTGGGATTCATCAATATATCGCCCAAGTTTTGCGCCACCTGCCCTGGGAAGAGGGCCAACCAGCGTATATTGTTTTTACAAGGCATGAAGCCGCATGGTTGAATCGGCCGGGAATGCAGGTTGTGACCAGCCGCCTGCCTACTGAAAACCGCCTGGTGCGGATTTTTTGGGAGCAGGTTGTGTGGCCCTGGTTGGTGGTGCAGAAACGGCCGAATTTGCTGCATAGCATGGCTTTTGTGTTGCCGTTCCTTTCCCAATGCCCGGCCGTTGTTACCGTCTATGACCTGAGTTTTATGCACTTTCCGGCCAGTTTTCCGGCAGTACAACGCCTTTATCTGACCCAACAGACCCGTTATGCCTGTCGCAAAGCCAGACGGGTAATTACCATTTCTGAATCGGGACGGCAAGACGTTCACCGCTTTTTCCAGGTGCCATTGGCAAACATCCAGGTGGTGTACCCTGGGGTAGATGCGGTTTTTCGGCCGTTTCCCGCCAGTCAATTAACCAACTTCCGCCAGGCAAAAAACCTCACGACCCCGTTCATCTTACATGTGGGCACGTTGCAACCACGTAAAAACCTGATCACCCTGATAGAAGCCTTTGCCCAGGCTGATTTGCCCAATTGTCAGTTGGTGTTGGTGGGGGGCAAGGGGTGGCTGTTTGAGGAAATTTTTGCCAGGGTGCAGCTTTTGGGGTTGGTAGACCGGGTAAGGTTTGTTGGGTATGTGCCCGATGAAGAGTTGCCTTACTGGTATAACACCGCCGAACTGCTGGTTTTTCCTTCTTTGTACGAGGGGTTTGGAATGCCGGTGATTGAAGCCATGGCCTGTGGCACGCCGGTGATTGCTGCCAATACCTCCTCTTTGCCGGAGGCTGTGGGGGAGGCAGCTTTGTTTTTCGCTCCCTACGACAGGCAAACGTTGGCCGACCATTTAACGGCCGTTCTGCAAAACCCCGCCCTGGCTGCTACCCTACGAACAAAGGGGCTACAACAAGCCGGGCAGTTTTCCTGGTTAAAAGCAGGCCGGGAAACGGCCGAAATTTATCAACAGTTGTTGACCGATAGAGAGATTGGAGATTAGAAATTTTGGCCTGAAGATAGACGATGTTTTCAACTACCACCTTCTTCCACCACGATACGTTAAAACATCGCCTGTCTAAATCGTGAAACCATGACCAATCAAACGATTCGCAAAATTACCATTGCCACCGACCTGTTGCTCATCAACCTGGCCTTTGCTTTTGCCTATACCGTGCGGTATCAATGGCAATGGATTCGGGCGGTGCCAGAGACATTTTACGAACCCTACGCCGATTATTTGGAACAACAAATCATTCTCAACCTGTTACTCGTTCTTACTTTTGCCCAGGGTAGTGTGTGGAAACGGCGCAGGGGGGAGTTTTGGATTGATGAAGTTGCCCGCATCGGCTACGCCACCGCAACGGGCATCATGTTGATGATTGTGGTTACCTTCTTTTTCCAGCCCACCCCATTTTCCCGGCTGCTCTGGTTTTGGGCACTGCTTTCTATTACCTTGTTTGTCAGCCTGGCCCGACTGATACGCCGTTCCATTTTGAATATCCTGTACCGGCGTGGCATTACCGCCGACCGCGTATTGGTGGTGGGTTCGGGTGAAACCGGGCGCGGGGTCATTCGCACCCTGCTGGCAAGGCCCGACCTGGGGTATCAGGCGATTGGGTATCTGGTGGATGGCACTCAGGAAAATAACATTGGCCTGGGGCGTATTCCTCACCTGGGAGAGTACGCCGATTTGGCGCGGGTGTTACAAACCACGCCCCATCTACATACGGTTTTTGTGGCTTTGCCAGGGGAGATGCACCAGGAAATAACGGCCGCTTTGGAGGTGTGTCAACGGTATGATGTGCGGGCCCAGGTGGTGCCCGACCTGTTGCAGATGAGCCTGAATCGGGTGGAGTTTACCAACATGGCGGGTATTCCCATGTTGGGGGTGCGCGAAGTGGGCATGACTTCTGTGGAACAGGCTACCAAACGACTACTCGACCTGTTCATTATCACGGTTTCGGCCGTTCCAGCGTTATTGACAACGGCCGTGATTGCCCTGGCAATAAAACTCGACTCGCCTGGGCCAGTTTTATACGCCGCCGAGCGAGTGGGGCGGGGTGGCAAGCTGTTTAAGATGTACAAATTTCGTTCAATGGTGGTGGGTGCTGACGAACAAAAAGATGCCCTCAAAGCCTTAAACGAAGCAGACGGCCCTATTTTCAAAATCCGTGACGACCCTCGCCTCACCCGTGTCGGCCGTTTTATTCGCCGCCTCAGCCTGGACGAACTACCCCAGTTGTACAACATTGTATTAGGGCAGATGAGCCTGGTTGGCCCACGCCCTCCCCTGCCAGAGGAAGTCGCCGATTACAAATCCTGGCATCGGCAGCGGCTTTCTGTGATTGGCGGGTTGACGGGTCTGTGGCAGGTAAGCGGCCGTTCCGACCTCACTTTTGACGAGTTGTGCCTGCTGGACATCTACTACATCGAAAACTGGTCTCTGGCTATAGACATTCGCATTTTATTGCAAACTGTTCCTCATGCTCTGTTCGGCCGGGGGGCGTAT
>CAZPEJ010000327.1:0-6065 GCA_964585465.1 uncultured Ardenticatenaceae bacterium | reverse complement strand
GCATTTATCAGGTCATGTTTTGCGGAAACATTGTAGTGGCGATATAGAAGTTCAATCAATGGATGATCATCTATCAATTCGAGACTTTCTCCAACTGTGCCTTGTTTGAAAAGAGCATTTGAAGGGTTTGTAATCAATAAATCAAATGCGTCCTCTTTGTATCTATCGTTGCTAGATTGAGCCAGACTTATATTGCTACGGCTACGATGGCATTTAACTTTAAAGTGTGGAATGCCCTTGTATAACTTTGAACGTTTACCCATTGAAAACGACCCTCGTACTGCACTTTTTGACTCTGCTTTCAGGATGAGGCCAGTTCGGAGGTGAATGATGCTAATGTCCTGGTCGGGTGTACCTGGTTGAGGATTTGCATTGAGTTTGTGTATGGCCCATTCGTTGGGGTTTAGTTGTTGACGTACCAGGGAAAAGGCACTGTACTCCATACCTTTTCCTCTCAACATGGGAACCACTTTCTGATCTTTGAGGATGTTAAAAAAGTACTCTAGCGGTATATGATAGGCTTGGCAATATGCCTCAACTTGTTGACCTAATGTTTGATAGTCTGGTTTATCGATCATTTTGTCACTTCATTGGCTACTTGATATTTTTCCTCAAGTTGGCGAAAGAACTCAGATAACGAAAGCCCCAAAATAGGGGTTATCTTGCTGAGGGTTGTTACGGTGACACTTTTTTGCCCACGTTCTATCAGACCGATGTAAGTACGGTGTAGGCCACACTCACTGGCAAGTTGTTCTTGAGATAGACCAACTTTTAGACGCAATTCTCTGATTAACAATCCTATTTGTTGGGGCAGTGGTAGTTTAGTCACGATAGTGAAATTACGTAAATGCACTCTAAAAAGCTACAGATTAAAGATCGCATTCAAATGGGGCAGCGGGTATGATGACAGCAAACGAATTAAAACAATTGGTAGGTGAAAAAGCGGCCGAATTGGTGCGGTCGGGGATGGTAGTGGGGTTGGGAACGGGCAGCACGGCCGCTTTTTTTGTACAGGCTTTAGGACGGCGGTTGGAAAACGGCCGTTTATCCCATCTCCTCGGTATTCCCACTTCAAACACCACCGCCCAACTAGCTCTGGCTTGTGGCATTCCCCTCACCACGCTGGAGGAACACCCCATCATTGACCTGGCAATTGATGGGGCAGATGAAATTGACCCACAGCTAAACCTGATCAAGGGGTTGGGTGGGGCCTTGTTGCGAGAGAAAATTGTCGAAAGTAATGCCCGACAACTGGTGATTATTGCAGACTATCACAAATGGGTGAACCAGCTAGGCGAGCGAGGAACTCCTGTGCCGGTGGAAGTTGTGCCAATGGCAAAACGGCCGATTCAGTCCCACCTGGAATCTCTGGGGGCCAATGTGGTGTGGCGGATGGAAGGAGAACGGCCGTTTCTCACCGATGAAGGGAATGTTATCCTCGATTGTTATTTCGGCCGTATCACCCACCCCCATGAACTGGCCCAGGCCATTCGTGCCAGAAGCGGAGTTGTAGAACACGGCCTCTTTTTGGGCATGGCCTCCCAGGCTATCCTGGCAACCCCACAAGGTATTTCCGTCGTCCAACGCCCCTAAATTTCGGCTTCTTGCCTGGGTTGGAGGTACAATGGGGGTCTGGTAACTATACTGTATCAGGTCATAAATGGACGTTTTGCTGAAAGAGATTGGAGATTAGAGATTGGCCAATCTCCAATCTCAATAAAAATGTCAGTTTATGCCCTTTGCGAATATAACCAAATCAGTCTGACAAAAAGGAGTCCGTTATGCAAATCCACGACCTTTCCCAACCATTAAATCAAGAGTGTTCGTTTTGGCCGTTTTACCCCCCGTTTGAGGTGAAATATATCAAACGAAAAGCAGAGCATGGGGTGAATGCCCAATACATTATGACCTCTAACCATATGGGCACTCATCTGGATGCCCCGCGCCACTTTGTGACCAATGGTAAAACGGTTGACCAGTTGCCCCTAAATTGGCTCTATGGGCCGGGGGTGATTGTAGATTTGAGCGATCAGTTAGATGAACTGGCTATTTTTACGCCGGAGATGATTGAGGCAAAAGCAGAAATCCATGAGGGGGACATCCTCTTTATTCACACGGGCTGGCACAAACATGGGCAGTTTGGTGAGCAGGCGGATGAAGAGAAGTATATCCACCGCCACCCCGGCCCACACCACAGCATTTGTGACTGGTTACTGTCTAAGAAGATTCACTTATGGGGCGTGGATATGATTTCCACCGACCACCCGATGAATTTGCCAATCGGCCGTTTCCTGGGTGCAGGCGGCCTCAACCATTGGAAAAAGGTACGCAACCAGGTAGAAGCCAAATTTGGGGCCGAAAACATAGACACCCTGTTCCCCGACTCCGCTTACCAACTCACCCACAACGCCCTGTTCCCCCATGATTGTGTGCATGTGGAAAACCTGGGTGGCGAAATTGGCAACCCAGCCCTGCACAACAAACGTATCACATTAGGCTGTTTCCCCTGGTTATTCAAAGGTGGTGAGGCGGCCTTCTGCCGTGCGGTCGCTTTTACAGAGTCGTAACCATAACCCTCAACGAACGGTTCAACCCCCTGGAGACATGTGATGTTTTAAGACACAACCTTCGTGATAAACATCGCATGTCTAAACCGTTACTTTTTGTGGGGAATCATTCCCCCCCCCGAACAAAATAAATTTGTGCCTGCAAGAACAGGTTATCACCCAGCCTTCTTTTGCACAAAGTGATTGAGATAATCACAAAGTTCACCCATTGTACTAAATCCCACTCGCCCGCTGCCGTCGGTATTTTCCAGGCTGAATCGCCAGACCGGTAGCTGGTGGTCTGGTGAGTCGAACTCTAGCCACATACGCAAAATAAAAGATTCGTAAATCAGGGGGTTCATCCCTACACTCCTCTCGACTTTCTCTCCAGGCGGGTAACTACACAGGTATCCGCACCCCATAGATATGGCACATAATAGCCTGGCGAGTACCAAATATGGTGGTCATCGTTCAGGAAAATCGTCAAAAATTGGAAAGGGAAACAATTTTCGCAAAAATAGCACCGCCATATTTAGACAAAACATCACCTTTTCAAGATTTTTACCCAAATCTATACCTGAATAGATACGATTTACCGTTGAAAAGGTATTATTTTGCAGGTTTGTTTTCTGGCAAAACTAAAATTTGTTGACATGGTACAAAATTTGCGGGTGAAGTATAGTTTGGTTGTATCATTGACCCTGCTGGAGGACAACCATGACCACTCAATTTTTTGGTGAACGCATCACCCGCAACGAAGACCCCCGCTTGCTCACCGGACAAGCCCTGTTTACCGACGATGTACAACTGCCCAACATGGCCCACGCCGCCTTTCTCCGCAGCACCCACGCCCATGCCCGCATTGTGAACGTTGATATTTCGGCCGTTTCCGAACTCCCCGGTGTCCTGGCTGTCTACACCGCCGAATCGCTGGGTGACTACTGGCAACCCGGCCCGTTGCTGGTCTCACCGCCACCCGTCAAAGATATTGTGTTTAACCAGCGCACCCAGGTACCCCTGGCAAAAGACAAAGTGCGGCATGTGGGTGAACCTGTGGTGATGGTGGTGGCCCAAAGCCGCTACATTGCCGAAGATGCCCTGGATCGTATTCTGGTGGAGTATGACCCCCTGCCCCCGGTGGTAGACCTGGAGCAGGCCATCCAGCCCAATGCCTCCACCGTCCACGACGACCTGGGCCACAACATTTCTGCCCATGTACGCCAGACCAAAGGGGAATATGCCACCGCCCGTGCCCAGGCAGAGGTGCTGATCAAACGCCGCTTCAAATATGATCATGGCGCAGCAGCGGCCATGGAAAACCGGGGCGTGGTGGCACAGTGGGACGGCCGTTCTCATCGGCTCACCATTTGGGATACCACCCAGGCCCCTGTGTTCATTCGCAACGGCATGGCTGCCCTGTTAGGTTTGTCGGAAAACCAGGTGCGGGTCGTGGCTCCCTTCATTGGCGGCGGGTTTGGCCCCAAAATTATGATGTTTTACCCGGAGGAGGTGCTGATCCCCTGGGCTGCCATGCAACTCAACCAGCCAGTGAAATGGATTGAAGACCGGGCAGAAAATTTTGTCGCCACCACCCACGAGCGCAACCAGGTACATGATGCGGAGATCGCGTTGGATAAAAACGGCCGAATTTTAGGGGTTCACGACATCTTCCTGCACGACCAGGGAGCCTATGCCCCCTATGGCCTCACGGTAGCCCTCAACAGCCAATGCACCCTGTTAGGCCCTTACCACATTCCCCATTATGAGAGTGAATTTACGGCCGTATTCACCAACAAAACCATCGTCACCCCCTATCGCGGGGCCGGGCGGCAACATGGCGTATTTGTCATTGAACGGCTACTGGACATCGCCGCCAAAGAGTTAGGCATAGACCGCGCCGAAATCCGCCGCCGCAACTTCATCCAGCCCAACCAATTCCCCTACAACAACGAAATCATCTACCAGGACTTTGCCCCCCTGGTCTACGACAGCGGCAACTACGAACCCGTATTAGACAAAGCCATACAGATGATCGGCTACCACGACTTTATCAACAACGTGCAACCCCAAGCCAGAGCCGAGGGGCGGCATCTGGGCATTGGCCTGGTGGCCTATGTGGAAGGCACCGGCATTGGCCCCTACGAAGGGGCGCGGGTGCAGGTGCAGGCCAACGGCAAAGTGAGCGTGGCAACCGGCATTGGCACCCAGGGGCAAGGGCATTACACCGTCTTCGCTCAGATTGCCGCCGACCAGGTGGGGGTGGATGTGCGCGATGTGCATGTGGTCACGGGCGATACCGACCAGTTCCATTGGGGAGCAGGCACCTTTGCCAGTCGGGGGGCGGTGGTGGCAGGCAACGCCATCAACGAAGCCGCCAAAGACGTGCGCCACAAAATCCTCAAATTAGCCAGCGAACTGCTAGAAGCGGCCGAAGAAGACCTGGAAATCAGTGACGGCAAGGTATTTGTCAAAGGGGTGCCAACCCGCGCCATCCCCCTGGGTGAACTGGCGCAAAAGGCTAACCCCATGCGCGGGGCGGTGAAACCAGGGGCAGAGCCAGGGCTGGAAGCCACCAACTACTTTGGCCCAGAGCGTGGGGCAACGGCCAGCGGGGTTCATGCCATGATTGTGGAGGTTGACCCAGAGACAATGCAGGTGCAGATTCAAAAATACGTGGTGGTGCATGATTGCGGCCGGGTGATTAACCCCCTGGTGCTGGATGGGCAGATTCACGGCGGGGTGGCGCAGGGGATTGGCAACGCCTTCTATGAACAACTGATTTACAACGAGGATGGGCAACTGCTCACTGGTTCGTTTATGGATTATCTGCTGCCCACTGCCCTGGATGTGCCGCCCATCGCAGTAGGGCACGAGGTCACGCTGTCGCCCCTCAACCCGATGGGTGTGAAGGGAGCCGGGGAGGCCGGAGCCATCCCCACCGGCCCGCTCTTTGCCCAGGCGGTGGAGGATGCGCTAGGCGGCGGCCTGGAGATTTTAGAGATTCCCCTCAGCCCCAGCCGGATTTGGGAATTAGTGGGGGGAAAGTAAACAGTGGACAGTAATCAGTGAACAATTCGTAGCGGCGGGGCAGTTGGGAAAGGAGACAGCCCTTTGACCTGTTTCTTGTCTCCCAACTGCCTCGCCCGAATATGAGTAAACGGCCGTATTTGGGAATTAGTGAACAGTGGACAGTAATCAGTGAACAGTTGGTAGTGGCGGGGCAGTTGGGAAAGGAGACAGCCCTTTGACCTGTGTCTTGTCTCCCAACTGCCTCGCCCGAATTAGGGCTTACGCCCAAAACCATTTATGAGATAGATAAGAAGTTTTTTGACGAGTTTGCATAGGGCAAGATTCGGCCGTTTCCATCCCATGTTATACTTCCCCCAGGAGATAACCTTATGACCGTTCAAGTAAAAGAACTCCTGCCTACAATGGGGCAGCTTTCTGTCAATATCAATGTATCTGCTTCTATCAATGTCACCGCGTTTAGTGCCAGGCAAAAGGTGACGGGATTTGTTG
>CAZPEJ010000326.1:0-6131 GCA_964585465.1 uncultured Ardenticatenaceae bacterium | reverse complement strand
AAATACGTTTATTGACATGTAATTTTCCGTAAAGGGGATAGTAGCTATCAGCTATCGGCTATCAGCTATTAGCTATCAGCTATTAGCTATCAGCTATCAGATGTTGGCTGTTAGTTGAAGGCTGTTTGTTCTAAGCGACCCAACGAATTTCAACCTCTCCCTCGTCACCCATTGCCTGTTTTAGCAGGTTAATCAATCCTTGACTGGCCCCGGTGTCTGCCAGTAAATCGAGTGTGTCCTGGTTAATGTAATAATCTCGGTCTTCCAAAGATTCTTCTTCCAGATGACCTTTGAGAAATTCCACATCTTCGGCCGTTATCGTGCCGATCAACTCGTTAGTTTCATTGTTATACATTTTCATGATCTTTAACCTCCTAACGTTACGCCACCAATTCTACCACTGTTCGCAACGTTTCTACATCGTACACGGTCAAATTCATGGTTGTGACTGGGGAGTTTTGCCAGATGGAGAGCCGTTCTTTCACCCGCTCTTTTGGCCCCACCAGAGCCACGGCATCTATCATTTCGGGAGAAACCTTCATCATCGCTTCCCCTTGCCGCCGGGACAGGTACAACTCTTGAATTTCTGCCGCTTCGGCCGCAAACCCATAACGCACAGCCAGGTCATAGTAAAAGTTTTTGCCTTTAGCTCCCATCCCCCCCACATAAAGGGCCAGCATGGGGCGCAGCATGTTGTAACAGATTTCCAGATTGTCGTTGATGATGACCGAAACGGTGGGGGCAATGTCGAAATTTTCGGCCGTTTTGCCCGCTTTTGCCAAACCTGCTTCAACATGGGGCTTAAAAATCTCCTCATACTTCTCTGGCGCAAAAAAGATAGGCAGCCAGCCATCGGCTATTTCGGCTGCCAGTTCCACGTTCTGTGGCCCAATGGCCGCCAGGTAAATGGGAATGTCAGGTTGGGCATTTAAGGTACTCTTGAGGGGTTTGCCCAGCCCGGTAGCGTCTGCACCGTGATAGGGGATTTGGTACACCTTGCCTTCATATTTGACAGGCTCTTCCCGTTTGAAGATTTTTCGCACAATGTCAACGTATTCGCGGGTGCGGGTGAGAGGTTTAGCGTAGCTCATACCGTGCCAACCCTCGACAACCTGTGGCCCAGAAAGACCAAGACCGAGAAGGAAACGGCCGTTTGACAACTGATTCAGGGTCATGGCTGTCATGGCGGCATTGGCCGGTGTGCGCCCTGGCATTTGCATAATGGCTGTGCCTAACCTGATATTTTTTGTCAACGCTCCCGCCCAGGCAATCGGTGTTACCGCATCCGAACCATACGCCTCGGCAGCCCATACGGCATACACCCCTAAGCGGTCTGCTTCCTGCACCAGCTCTTGCGGGAACTGGATCTGCCCGGCGGCATACCCCAACATAATTCCTAAACGCATAATAACCTCCTACATAAAACGATTGTACGCTGTAGAGACAGATATTGAAATGTGACACATCCAGGTTAATGGTGGTCTGTTATTTCATCCGTTCCTGTAGCTGTTGCTCGAAGGTTTGCATTGAGTCAGCCAGGGCCGCATCTCGTTGGATTTGTCGCAGCAGATCGGCCGTTTCCACCTGCTCCAACAAGGTTAACACCCTGTTTGGTACCACTTCAAACCGGGCCAGCAACACATTCACCACACTTTCGCGTAAACCTTGTTGTACGCCTTGTTGCACACCTTGTTGCACACCTTGTTGTATTCCGTGTTGTAACCCTCTCTGTGTGGCATGTCGTTCGATGTTGGTGACATAACGCATTTTGCTTTCCTCCTCAAGTTTAATGACATCAGCCTCAAATTGCCGTTCTAGCTCTTGAGGCAATGTCATAATCCAATCTATGAAACGAAACAACTCCAAAATTTGGGAACGGCCGTATCCACGCTGATACAACAATTTTGCCAACGCCACTTTTGCCGCATACCGTTCCCTGGGTTTGCGGCGAGTTGCCTGCGTTTGCAGGTGTGCCATCACCACCACAGCAAAAACATTACTGTTTTCTGCCAGTATATGTTGGTTTTCTTTGTAATCCAACAGTTTGATAATCGGAAAGTTGAGTGTTACCTGGCAACCAAACACGTCATACCCATAGGTGTTAGGTCGCCAGGCAGGGCTGTCGTCGGTGAGGATGGCTAAACTAGCAACAGGGCGTTTGTACTTATCGAAGATGCGATAATTGTAAATGTACATCCGCTGGGCAAACGTTTCTTCCTGGTCGCCCTGAACTTCAATATGAATCAGTACCCAAATTTCTTGGCCATCCAGCAGAAAAACTTTAACCAGTTTATCTACACGGCGGTTGCCCGTTTCGGCTTCGCGCACCACTTGTTGGAGTTCTTTGTCCAGGAAGGTGTAGGGTTTGTGCCAATCTATGGCGGTGTGGGCGGCCGGGAAGAAAAAGAGCATGAAGTGGGAAAAGTAAAGTTCAATGATCTCCTTCCAGGGGGAGTCGTAATCGGGTAGGGTGGGTTCGGCGATCATGTTGACAATTATACCCGATTTAGGAAGCAGGGGGCGGGGTGAGAAACGGCCGTTTCCCATCAAAAAACGTTTTTCGTTCAGGATTGGCTGCTAAATAACCTGAACAAGTAAACGATGGAAATGAAACATGACCTAAAACTATCACGTTTTACGTTTTACGTTTCACGGGCAGGTTGTTCAGTTTAATAAATCGCTACTTCTCAGTTCAAGCTGCTACAGAAATTACCACCCTCACCGATTTTTCAGGCTCATTTGCCATCGCTTCAAAGAAGAGCGAATGTGGCAGTTGAAAAAACTCTGCCAGCTTTTCGATGTGTTCAACGGTTAGTTTGCGATGCTCACTTCTAGTTGGTTTGTTGGGCAGTTTGGGCTGTTTTAATGCTGGCACGTAGCCATTCATTGACCAAAACTTGTACATCCACCTTTTTTTCGTCGGCCAGTTTGCTTAAAAAATCGTTTACATCTGGTTCGAGGTAAATAGGAAACCGAAAAACTGCTTTTGGATTGTAAAATTTCCCTCGTTCACCCTTAGAGAAATCATATTTTTCTTTCATCGTTACTCCCCTTGATTATGAACAACTACTCGCAAAACACGAGTGCTATCTATGCCAATTGTAATCTAACGATCCTCCTCAGTGTTATGTGCTTCATCAAAAATAGAAACTTGATTGGGATCATAAAAAATAGTAGCAGCCAACCGAAAATTCAGCCTGTGTTTGTGGATATTTGCTCCTTCCTTTGCAGGATCCCAATCAAAGTTATAAAGCATGGCTTCCTTATAATAGTTGCAAAAGTTGCCAGATTTTTTCCGCTCTGAGGGGCATCTCTATGTGTCGCACACCCAAATGGGATAAGGCATCTACCACAGCGTTGACAACGGCCGGAGTTGCCCCAATGGTGCCTGCTTCGCCAATGCCTTTTACGCCGAGCGGGTTGAGGGGCGAAGGGGTTTCGGTGCGATTGGTCTGGTAGCTGGGCAGGCGGTCGGCGCGGGGCACAGCGTAATCCATGAGTGTGCCAGTGATCAGGTTGCCGATGTCGTCATAGGTGGCGGCTTCCCACAACGCTTGCCCAATGCCCTGGGCAATGCCACCATGTACCTGCCCTTCTACGATGAGGGGGTTAATGACATGGCCGCAGTCATCTACCGTAAGGTATTGCACGATGTCAATTTCGCCCGTTTCTGGATCAATTTCTACCACGCACAGGTGTGTACCAAAGGGATAGGTTTCGCCTTGTGGTTTGTAGTCAGTATCGGCCGTTAATCCACCCTGTAACGCTTCTGGTAATACCGATTGAGCATAAGCCGCCTGAGCGACTGTTTGCCAGCTGAGGGAACGGGCTGGCACGCCGCGCACCTGGAATCGGCCGTTTTCCAGCACCACATCTACTTCGGCCGCTTCCAGCAAATGGGCAGCAATGCGGCTGGCTTTCTCGCGCACTGTTTCGGCGTTTCGGTAGACCGCACTGCCCCCAACGGCCGCACTGCGGCTGCCAAACGTACCAACACCACGCGGCACAACGGCCGTATCCCCGTGTTTCACCGTAATGTCTGCCAAAGGAATTTGCAACAGATCGGCGGCAATTTGCGCCCAACTGGTCTGGTGCCCCTGGCCGTGCGGCGATGTGCCTGTTAGCACTGTCACCTTGCCCTGCGCGTCCACCGTCACCCCACCCGCCTCCCAGGGGCCAAAGCCACAAATCTCCACATAACAAGCCACCCCAATCCCCAACAGCTTGTCCGTGTTCATCCGTCCAATCTGTGATTCATCCCGCCTTCTTGTTTGTTCCGCTCGCAATGCGGGGTAGTCGGCCAGTTGCAGGGCCAGGTCAAGGGAACGGCCGTATTCACCACTGTCATAGGTGGAGCCGCCCGCTGTTTTGTAGGGGAATTTGTCGGGAGCAATGAAGTTACGCCGCCGCACCTCGGCCGGGTCAAGGTTCAGTTGCGCCGCCAGCGCATCTATGGCCCGTTCAATGTAGTAGATGGCTTCGGGCCGCCCCGCCCCGCGATACGGTTCGGCAGGAGATTTGTTGGTAAAAACGGCCGTTATTTGTGTCCGCGCCTGAGGGATGTCATACACACCGGTAATCATCTGCCCGGTCAACGGCGGAATGCCAGGAGTGGCACGGCCATAATACGCCCCACAATCAAAAAGAAATTGCAAATCAACCGCCTGGATTCGGCCGTTTTGGTCGGCTGCCAGACGAATGGTTGCCATTTGTCCGCGCCCCTGCGCTGTGCAGAGGTTGTCTTCGCTGCGGGTGGCCACCCATTTCACCGGACGGCCGTATAACCGCGCCAGCACCGGGGCCAAAATATCTTCACTGTAAAAGTTCGCCTTAACCCCGAAACCGCCCCCTACCTCTGGGGCAATCACACGCAACTGTGCAGTTGGCACACCCAGCACCGGCGCAATATCTTCGCGGAAGCCGTGTGGGATTTGGGTGCTGGCCCAAACAGTATAGCTGTGGCTGGTTGTTTCATAAGTTGCTAGCACAGCGCGGGGTTCCATGGCATGGGCAATGACGCGCTGATTAACCAGACTTAGCTCTGTGACGACTTCAGCTTGCTGGAAAACGGCCGAAATCTCTGCCCCACTTTCCCATCGGAAGGCGATATTGTCCGACCACTGTTCATGAAGCAGGGTGGTGGTCTCGGAAACGGCCGTTTGTGGGTCTATCACCACTGGTAACGGCTCATAATCCACCAGCACTGCCTCGGCTGCATCGGCCGCCTGGTAAGGAGTTTCAGCCAATACCACCGCCACCGGCTCCCCCACATGGCGCACTTTGTCCGTTGCCAGCGGGTACCGCTCCGGTTTTTTGGCATCGCGGTATCTGCGCCCCATGCCTGCCACCATAGGAATCGGCCGTTGCAGGTGGGGGTGGATGGAAACGGCCGTTAATACCGCCACCACCCCCGGCATCCCCTGGGCTATGCTGGTATCTATGCCCAACACACGGGCATGGGCATAGGGGCTGCGAACCAGAGCCATATGCAACATCCCATCCAGAGCAAAATCCGCCACATATTTGCCCGCACCAGTAATTAAAGCCGGGTCTTCCCGCCGGGTAACTCGTGCGCCAATAAATTTGGGAATAGGAGGTTGTGTGTTCATTTGAGTTTATCGGCAACAAGGTTTCTCGTTGTGTCGCAGAGAACTTTCCCTCCCTGCGTCTCTGCGTCTCTGCGCGACATAAAGTTAATCCCGATAATGTCTATTGATGGTAAAAAAAAACGCCACACTGTTGTGGCGTTTTCTGTTATGTCTGGGCGGGTTCCGATGGAGAGCGTCGTTGATAGCGGTAAGTAATCCGTCCTCGGCCGAGATCGTAGGGTGTCATTTCGATACGCACTCGATCTCCCAACAAAATACGAATGTAATACTTTCGCATCCTGCCAGAGAGGTAGGACAATACCCGATGACCGTTATCTAATTCCACCATAAATTGGGTATTGGGTAGAAGTTCGACAACGGTGCCCTCAACTTCCAGCTTGTCATCTTTGCCTTTTTTTGCCATACGTTAATTAGTCTCGCTTTCCGGTGTTTCCTCGGATTCAGCAGATTCGGCCGTATTTGCCTCCGCTTCGGCGGATTCGGCCTCATGTGTTTCTTCTTCGGCGGATTCGGCCTCATGTG
>CAZPEJ010000325.1:0-6136 GCA_964585465.1 uncultured Ardenticatenaceae bacterium | reverse complement strand
GTACTCAGTACTCGGTACTCACTATTCAGTGGGGAATTGCTGAAGGCGACACATCTCCCAAAACTGATACGGGCAAAACGCCAGCAGGATTGTCCGGTTATAACGCTTTTTGTAACAACAGGTCATAGTCGGCAAAACCCATATTGCGGTATAAATTCAAGGCTGTCTCGTTCTCGAAATCTGTGGCGACAAATAACTCGTCTGCCCCGGCCGCGCGGGCCAGGCGTTCAGCATAAACCAGCAAGGCCCGGCCGATACCCTGTTGCCGATAACCTTCCTCGACAAATAGTTCGGTGATTTCGGCGTAGGGAGGGGCGTAAAAGACGCAGGGGAGTAACCGTAGAGCCGTAAAACCGATCACTCGCCCATCATACTCCGCAAGGATGGGGGTTTCAATGCGGTGGGAGTGGGCCAGGCGGGCTGTTAATTGTTCAACCGTGTCATCCGATGAGCCGTTAAACAAAAGATTCAGGCGGGCTAACTCGGCGGCATCTGTCAGGGTTGCTTCGCGGATAGTGACGGGGGGCGGGGTGGTCATTTGTCGTTGTCTGATTTGGTTATCAAAATGTTTATCTTTGGGCTATCAGTTGGTAAACCTCGGCATCAATGGCGGTGACAAAGGTTTGTAGTTGCTGGTCGGTGTAACGGCCGTTATACGAACCACCCAATGACTGTGGGGATAAACGGCCGTTTAAACTGTATTGCACCTTAAATTCATACATCCCTAACTCAATTTGCAGGCAAAAAGCCAGTCCTAAGGCCTCGTCGCGCAGCAACCCTTTCCACTCATAATCGAGCGCAATATGCCGCACCGCCTCTTGTTGCCACACCGGGGTCAGTTCGTACAAAACAGATTGTAAATCGGGCACCGTCACACGCTCCGTGTTATCCCCCACCTGGTAGGTCAAGACCTGGCGAGCGTTGGCAAAAAATTGTTTGAAGCGGGCAAATTGCAAAAAGAGGTAGGAAAATAGCGGCACAAAAACTTGTTCCGCCAGTTGTGGCAAAACGGCCGAATCCCTCATTCGTTGGGTGCGTACCTGGGGCAACAAGGTTTGCAGAGCCGTCAACAATACATCCATATCGTCGCGGGTATTGTATCCCTGCACCGACACACGAATGAAATAACGGCCGTTCCAATCTATCAGTGGCACTTCCACCCGATACACCTCGTACAGCCGGGTTTTCAAAACTGCTAAATCTACCGGCGGTAGTTCGGCAATAAACATCTGTTGGAAAAAATCGGTGGAATCCGGGTAAGGTGGGGGAAACCCCGTTAAGTCACACAGACGGTGCAACGTCTCCACCGCCAGGTCATGGCATTGCTGACGCACCGCAGGCCAGTTTTGTTGTTCCTGGAAAACAATACCGGCCGGAACCGTCAAGTAGGCAGATGGGTCATGGGTGCCGGGCCATTGAAAATAATCCAGAAAGGGAGAATCTCCTGGAGTATCACTCTCCCACCCCCAACTGACCACCAACGGCTGTAACAACGGCTGCAACTCGCGCCGTGCATAGAGAAAGGCAGACCCTTTAGGTGTACACAACCATTTATGGAAATTGCCGGTGTAAAAATCAGCTTGTATGGCCGTTAAATCCAGTGGAATTTGCCCCGGTGCGTGTGCCCCATCTATGACCGTGAGAATACCAGCCTGGCGCGCCCGCGCACAGATGGTTTCCACAGGCATTCGCAAGGCAGTTGGAGAAGTGATATGGCTGACGAAGATCACTTTGGTGCGCGGGGTAACACCTTGCCATAGTTGGGTTACAATATCGGCCGTTTCCTGCACCGGCAAGGTAATGGGTTGACGCACATAATTTACCCCATGCCCCTGCCAAACAAACCGCCAGGCCCGTTCACACGCCCCATACTCGTGGTCGGTGCTTAAGATCTCATCCCCTGGTTGTAATTTGAGCGACCGGGCCACCACATTCACGCCATACGTCGCGTTGGGCACAAATACCAGGTCATTTCCATCTACATTGAGATAATTCCCCACCTGTTGCCGGGCAATTTTTAGCTGTTCGTTCAATTCTCGCCCCAAAAAGGCGACAGGTTGTTGCTCCAAACGCCGTTGCCAATCTTGATACACCTGAAAAACCGGGCGTGGACACGCCCCAAATGAGCCGTGATTGAGAAATACAACGGCCGGGTCTAGCTGGAAATCATCTCGCAAACTCATAAAACGCCTTCCTAAATAAAGTTATACCATATCAGATCAGAGATTTATCTTCTGCCGAAGGAGATTGGAGATTAGAGATTTGCCACTCTCTCATCTCAATAACAGTATCAGTTTGTGATCTTGGTGAGAATGGTAACTGTTACCTTTTACGGCAGGGATTCACACACCAGGCCATCCCCACCGCCGTCCAGGTGATGAATATCCTCGCCCACTGTCTGCTGGCAATAGTCAAAACAGCTTTGGGCTTCCTGGCGGTTGGTGAAATCGGTGCAGTTGTACAAATTGCTGGTGCAGGCACAAGGGGCATCTGGTTCGGCTAACAGATCAGATTGTGCCCATAAACCCGCTTGCGTTTCGCGGGCCGTTTGTTGCAGGCTGGCAAAATACGCCTGTTGCGCCACATCGGGGGGGAAGGTGACAAGCCGGGCCATGCCCAAGCGAATGAGTTCGGCATTGACAAAGGTGCCATCTTCCAGGTAGACATAACGAAGTAAACGACCAAATTGATCTGTTTCCGACACATCCTTGACCAAAATCAAGGTCTGTCCCTCCACCAGTTGCCAATTGGTGTCGCTGGCTTCCTGGTAAAACGGCTCATCTCGTTCGGGAGTATCTACACCAATGTAACGCACCCGATACACCTGGCCCTCCAGGTCTACTTCAATGGTATCACCATCTATTACTTGTAACAGTTCGGCCGTTTCCCCATCGGGCACCTGGGCGGACACGGTTGTTTCGTCAGGGGAAGATGCCTCACACGCCGCAAGAACGGCCGTTATCCACCCCAGCCCCAAACAAAAAATGATCACTCTCAGTCTCACAAAAACCTCCATCAGCCATTCCACAAAACACGCAAGGTTTTAAGGCCAACCCCCTTGAGCCAACCATTCAAACATCACATGTCTCAACCGGTACAAGTTGAGTATACTATAGCTATCAGCTAACAGCTATCAGCTTTCGGCGATAAGGAGGTTGCATGAACATTTTAGGCATAGATATTGGCGGATCAGGCATTAAAGCATCGCTGGTGAATGCAGAAACCGGTGAACTGGTGGGCGACCGGGTACGGTTAGATTCACCCGATGGTTTTTTGCCCGACGACGTGATAATAGCCGTCACCGACCTGGTGAAACAGTTCCAACACAACGGGCCGGTGGGGATTGGGTTTCCGACAGTGGTGATTGATGGGGTGGTCATGACTCCCCCCATTGCGCTTTCGGTGACAGAGTGGATTGGCTACCCGATTGCGGCCAAACTGCGAGAAACCACCAGTTGCGAAACAACTGTTATCAATGATGCAGATGCCGCAGGAACGGCCGAAATGAGTTTTGGGGCCGGGCGCGGGGCGAAAGGGGTGACGATGGTTTTCACTATTGGCACAGGTATTGGGAGCGCGCTGTTTCTGGACGGCCGTTTAGTGCCCAATCTGGAACTGGGTCATCTGTTCCTGCCCGGCAAGAAAAAAGATGCTGAACACCAGGCCTCTGACCGTGCCCGCAAAGGCAAAGATTTAACCTGGGAAAAGTGGGGGGACAACTTGAACACCTACTTCCGCCATATTGAACATCTCTTTTCGCCCCAACTCATCATCATTGGTGGTGGCGTGAGCCGGAAGTTTGAAAAATTTGCCCCACACATTCAAGTGCGAGCCAAAATGATCCAGGCAGGATTACTCAACGATGCAGGCATCATTGGTGCAGCCATGTCTGTTCCAGCCATCTCAGTAGTTCCGGCCACTGGGCGCAAAACAAGAACCAGGAAGTTACCGACAGACGAAAACGGAACAGACAAAAAGTAGAGCTGCTACTGTCGTTCCACCCATTGCACACTTTGTTGCAACTTGACGATACCACGCGATGGGTAATACCCTTTTCGTAAACTGGTATTGGCATAAATCAAGGTGTGTGGGCCTACCAGACAACCCGGGTTTAACACGGCATTACAACCCGTTTGTGCCCCATCTCCCAAAATAGCCCCCAGTTTATCCAGACCTGTGTCGTAAAGTGTGCCGTTGATCAAAAGCTGGATAGTCGGCCGTTTTTGGGTCAGCGGGTCTTTTTCGCTCATGATACCCAGGTTACTCAGTTTTGTGCCCGCCCCCAGGTTGACATGATGCCCCAGGATGCTATCCCCCACATAGTTAAAGTGAGGGGCATGGGCACCGGGCAGAAAAATACAGTTTTTGGCCTCGCTGGTGTGGCCTAAGATGGCATTTGCCAACAAAATGACGTTTTCCCGCACAAATGCCCCATGCCGCACCACCGCACCAGGGCCAATATAGGCCGGGCCGTGCAGGTAGGCTCCCGGTTCAATCCGTGCCCCGGCGGCCACAAAAATCGGCCGTTTTCCCACATATGCCCCTTCCATCACCTCTCCCAAAATTGTTTGCTCTCCGCTGGTCAGGCGGGAAACATGCTCCTTGATACGTGGGAGGGCTTGCCAGACATAGCTGCAATCCACAAACAGGGAAGCCACCAGGTCATCACTTAAATCAAAAAAATCAGATGGATGTAACATAATCCCTCCGTAGTAATTAGTAGTCAGTGGTCGGTGCCTAGTCATCAGTAGGGAATTGCCAGAGGTAGGCGGCCCCAGGTTTGTGCAAATTATGGTAACAAAGAAAGGATGGCAGGTGTTAACCGCACCAAAAAATCATGAACGGGTTCGAGTGCCAGGCCAATGGTTGCCCAAACCGGGAAAAAATCCCAGCGGATGTAGGAGTTAATGGCGAACCGTTTGCCTGCTGCCTGGTAATCCCAGGGGCATTTGCCAGTAAGCCGGGCGATGAACCAACCAGTCAACCACTCAACGGCCGTAAATCCCACCGCCCAAACCACTAGCCGCCCTGACCAATGCACCGACCGAATGATGTCATGCACCGGTTCATACAACACCGCCAACAATCCATAAATAGGAAACATCCACAGGTAAGTTGTCCCTGTCAGCCGCCAATCGCGCCGGGGCAAACTCTCCGTCAGCGCGGTAAAGACAATTTCGCCACACCAGCCACCCAACCCATACAAAATAAATCGAAGCCACATACCAGGGGAATTGTATACAACGGCCGTTGCCAGGCAACTACCCGCGCCACAGAGGGCTAAAAACCGGGTATACTACACCCCCCATGTGGATTACTCTGATTGTCTTTTTTGCAATTTTTACCCAAAGTGCTACCGGGTTTGGCCTGGCTCTGGTCTCGATGCCACTGCTGGTGGAACTGGTAGGCATTCAAACCGCTACCCCTCTGGTGGCTTTAATTGGGGCAACGGCCGAACTGACCCTGTTGCTCCGTTATCGCCACGCCTTTAACCTGCGCTCTGTTGTTCGTTTATCGGCCGCTTCACTGGTGGGAGTGCCGTTGGGTGTGTTTTTCCTCGGTCGCTTCAACGGGGAGGTTGTTACCCGGCTGTTGGGGCTGCTAATTGTGGCCTATGCCCTGTATGCCCTGTTTCGACCGCAGTTACCCGCCCTCACCCATGACCGATGGGCCTATAGCTTTGGATTTGTAGCCGGGTTGCTCAGTGGGGCCTATAACACCAGTGGCCCGCCGGTGGTGATTTATGGCAGTTGTCGTCGCTGGCAACCCGCCGAATTTAAGAGCAATTTGCAGGGTTTTTTCCTGTTAAATAGTGTAATGACCATTTTGGCGCACGGGTTGGGGCAACATTTTACGGCCGTTGTCTGGGAAAATTATGGGTTAGCTTTGCCAGGGATTGTATTGGGGTTGTTAGCCGGGGTAACCCTCGACAAATACCTCAACCCGCAACTATTTGGCAAGGTGGTGCTGCTGTTGTTGCTGGTTTTGGGGGGAAACTTGTTGTTAGGCCGTTAATACTTAAGGACGCGGGTCAAATAACCGACAAGCGATTAGAGATTGATTTAATCTCTAATCGCTTGGAGTCTTTCGGATTTTATGGGGTTTGCTGTAAAACGTAAAACGTGAACGCTCTATG
>CAZPEJ010000324.1:4423-6155 GCA_964585465.1 uncultured Ardenticatenaceae bacterium | reverse complement strand
CCCTAATCTCCAATCTCACAATAAAAATGTCAGTTTATGCCCTCTGTGAGTATATATTAGTAGGCCATGACATGAGAATTTTGATTACTGGGGCTTTGGGGCAATTGGGAACGGCGTTACAACAGGTTTTGGATGGGCATGAATTGACTTTGGTGGATTTGCCGGAGGTGGATATTACCCAACGAGAGGTGATTTTTACGGCCGTTTCCAAATCTCGCCCTCACCTGGTGATTCACTGTGCTGCTTATACCAATGTGGATGGTTGTGCCAAAGACCCAGCCCTGGCTTACAAGGTGAATGGATTAGGCACTCAAAATGTGGCTCTGGCCTGCCAGCGGTTTAATGCGGAGATGATGCACATCAGCACCAACGAGGTGTTTGCCGGGGATAATCCGGCCGGGTATGAGGAGTGGATGCCGATGAATCCCTGTAACCCATACGGCCGTTCCAAAGCCGCCGGAGAAGTACATGTTAAAAATATCCTCAACCGTTTTTACATTGTACGGACTGCCTGGCTCTATGCCCCTGGCGGACGCAACTTTATCCATGCGATTCTCGGTCGCGCCCGCGAACAGGGGCAGGTGCGGGTGGTGACAGATGAAATTGGTAGCCCCACTTATGTGACAGACCTGGCTGCGGCTATTACTCAACTAATTGCCACCCAACAGTATGGAATTTATCACTTCACAAACGCCGGTTCTTGCTCTCGTTGGGAGTTTGCCAGTGAGATTTTACGCCTGGCGGGTTTGAACGTACCCAATGTGCCCATTACCAGTCAGGAGTTCCAACGCCTCTCCACCCCGCCACCCTACGGAGTCATTCACAATATCGCAGGAACGGCCGTTGGGATTACCCTGCGCTCCTGGCAAGAAGCCCTGGCAAACTATTTCCAACAGCATGTAAATACCTGATGAACGAATTAAGCAATCCGCATGATAAATTTTTCAAAGAAACGTTTACGCGCCTGGAAATAGCCCGTGACTTCCTACAACACTACTTGCCATCTCAGGTTGTTGTATTGCTAAACCTGGACACTTTAGAACTCCACAAAGACACATTTATTGATTCTGACTTACAGGAACATTTCTCAGATTTGTTGTATAAAGTGCAATTGTATAACGGATCAGATGTTTTTATTTACACCCTGTTAGAACACAAAAGTTACCCTGATCCACTTACTGCTTTTCAACTTTTGCGCTATCTGGTAAAAATCTGGGATCAGGACTTAAAACAAGGTCATAAAAAATTACGCCCTATTATTCCAGTTGTTATGTATCATGGGCGAGAACGGTGGCAGATTGGAACAAAACTAAATACCTTATCGGATACCCCACCAGGGTTGCAGATTTACTTTCCTGATTTCACATTTGATTTATGCGATTTATCTGTTTACAGTTCGGCCGAAATTGTGGGGAATGCCAATACACAAATCGTTTTGCGGTTATTACGTTATATCTTTGACCAAGAGTTACCAAACCATCTGCCAGAGATTTTTACCCTTTTTCAAAAATTAGCTGACACTCATACAGCATTAGATTATCTGGCAACTGTGATCAGATATTTGTCGGTTGCGACTGACAAAATAACGGAGCCTCAATTGGTGCAGGTTTTGCAAAACACCTTGAGCGGTAAAGGAGACGATATTATGTCTACAATAGCAGAAAGATGGATGAAACAAGGGGTTGAACAGGGCATTGAGCAAGGCATTGAGCAAGGCATTGAGCAAGGCATT
>CAZPEJ010000324.1:0-4323 GCA_964585465.1 uncultured Ardenticatenaceae bacterium | reverse complement strand
GGCATTGAGCAAGGCATTGAGCAAGGCATTGAGCAAGGCATTAAACAAGAACAAAAAAACAGCATTCTGGAATTGTTGCAAATCCGTTTTGAATCAGTGCCCGATGAAATAGCCAGACAGATTCAGGCGATAGAAGACAGTGATACTTTGCGATATGTAAGGCGGCAGGCTGTTGTGGTGGGGTCGTTGGTGGAATTCGGCCGTTTTCTCACCACCCTTATTGCTGCGTCACCTTCAACACGATGAAACTAACATTCGTTTGCGTCCTATTTTCTGGACAATAAATTCACTCTCGATAAGGAATTGACCATGACCCATTTACCCACCCCGCCACTGGCAACCGTCAAACCAGAGATTTTAACCTTCCATGGACACAGACGTTTAGACCCCTATTACTGGTTGCGCGAAAGAGAAAACCCGGACGTAATTGTTTATCTGGACGCGGAAAACACCTATACCGAAACACTCATGGGCCACACGAAACCTTTACGCGACAAACTGTATGCAGAAATGGTCGGCCGAATTCAGGAAACAGACACCGCTGCCTGGGTTGAAGATGGGGGTTATTATTACTACACCCGCACTGAAGCTGAAAAACAGTATGACATTTACTGCCGCCGCCCGGCGGCAAATAGTTATTGGCTGGTGGAGAGTGGGCAGTGGGAAGACAACACAAATGAAGAAATTTTGTTGAATTTGAACCAGATTGCGGCTGACAATGGGTATCGTTACCTGGGTATTGGCATGTTCGAGGTTAGCCCCAATCACAGGGTATTGGCCTACACCCTGGACAGTAACGGCTCGGAAGATTATGTATTGTATTTTAAGGATTTAACGACAGGAAACCACCTTCCCGAACAGATACAACATGTCGGTTATACGGGAGAATGGGCAAGTGACAATCATACCTTTTTTTACGCAGTGGAGGATGAAGCCAAACGCAGCTATCAACTGTTTCGTCATACGTTGGGCAGTGACCCGGCGCAAGATGAACTGCTGTTTCACGAACCAGATGCGTTGTTCCGCGTATTTGTTTCCAAAACGAAGGATAACCATTATTTAATTCTCACATCACAAAGCATTGAAACCTCTGAAAATTTTTACCTCCCGGCCGATTCTCCTCAAGCTGATTTTCGTTTAATTCAGGCGCGGCAGCAGGATTTACACTACTTTGTGGAGCATCGAAACGGCCGTTTTTACCTTCGCACCAATCAGGGAAAGGCTAAAAATTACAAGATCGTCACAACCCCCGTTGAGCAGCCGGGGCAGGAAAACTGGCAAGAGTTAATTCCCCATCGGGCGGATGTTTTGTTGGATGATCTTGAACTATTTGCCGGGTATTTGGTGCTGTTTTGTCATGAAAATGGTTTAAGTACCGTGCATATTCACCCTTTTGAAGGCGAACCATACACCATTACCTTTCCAGAATCCGTGTACACTGTGCAGCAAGGGACAAATCCCCATTTTAATACCCAGCTTTTGCGGTTCACTTATATGTCGCTCATAACCCCAGAAACGGCCGTTGATTACCACATGGGTACACGAGAGTGGACAACGATTAAACAAAAACCAGTATTGGGTGGTTATGATCCGGCGGCTTACGCCTCTGAACGTACCTGGGCAATGGCCGATGATGGCACCCAGGTTCCTGTTTCGCTGGTTTACAAAAAAGGGATGCAGAAAAACGGCCGAAACCCTTGCCTGCTCTATGCCTATGGCTCCTACGGTTACAGCATTCCCCCAGCGTTTGATTTTAAGCGGCTTGTCTTTCTGGAACGGGGATTTATTTTTGCCATTGCCCACATTCGCGGTGGGCAAGAAATGGGGCGACACTGGTATGAACAGGGCAAATACCTGAACAAAAAGAACACCTTTACCGATTTTATCGCCTGCGCCCGCCACCTCATTCACCAGGGATACACCAGTCGCGACCATTTAGCTATCATAGGGCGCAGCGCAGGTGGTTTGTTGATGGGAGCAGTGGTTACAATGGCTCCCGAACTATTCAAAACGGCCGTTGCTGGCGTTCCCTTTGTAGATGTCATCACCACTATGCTCGACGAAAACATCCCCCTCACCGTCGGCGAATTTGAAGAGTGGGGCAACCCCAAAGACCCCACCTATTACCATTACATGCTTTCCTACTCCCCTTACGACAACGTCAAAGAGCAAGAGTACCCCAACCTGCTAGTCACGGCCGGTTTACACGACCCTCGTGTACAATACTGGGAACCAGCCAAATGGGTTGCCAAACTGCGGACATTGGAATCAAATGAAAACCGCTTGCTCCTGAAAACCCACATGGGTGCAGGCCACTTCAGTTCCTCCGGGCGGTACGATTATCTGAAAGATATTGCCTTTGAGTTTGCTTTTGTCCTGGATACATTAAACATACCGTAACCGTTCAGACAGGCGATGTTTTGACCTCTACTTATGTGTGCAAATTTGTATTGATTTCCTGAAGGCAGCAAAATTTCTAATCTCCAATCTCTAATTCATGTTAAAACCTGCTGCTTCCATTATTATCCCTCACCTGAACGGCCGTTCCCACTTGCACGACTGCTTTACCTCCCTCTTCCAACAGACGTGCCAGGATTTTGAGGTCTTGTTAATAGATAATGGCTCCACCGATGGCTCACAAGTTTACGTGCGGGACAGTTTCCCATCCGTGCGGTTAATTGAGTTAGGGGAAAACAAAGGGTTTACAGGGGCTTGTAATGCAGGTTGGTTGGCAGCACAGGGGGAAATCATTATTTTGTTAAACAACGACACGGCCGTTTCCCTCACCTGGTTAGCCGAAATCCTCAACGCCTTTTACCACCACCCCGAAACTGGCATCATTGCCAGCAAAATGCTCCTCTTTGATCAGCGGAACACCTTCCACACGGCTGGCGATTATTACCGGCTAAATGGCATTCCAGGCAATCGGGGCGTGTGGCAAACCGATGTTGGGCAATATGACCAGGAGGAATTTGTTTTTGGGGCGTGTGGCGGTTCCGCAGCCTATCGCCGACAGATGCTTGAACAAATCGGTTTCCTGGACGACGACTTTTTTTTCTCTTGCGAAGATGTAGACCTCTCCTGGCGAGCGCAATTGGCTGGTTGGAAGGTGTTGTATGTGCCAACGGCCGTTGTGTATCACAAACTCAAAGCCACCGGCGGTAATACCCTCAGCAGCTACTACGACGGCCGTAATTTCCTCTACCTCATCTGGAAAAACTACCCCTCCACCCTGCTGCGCCGATATTGGCGGCCGATTGTGCAAGCCCAACTCCACATCGCCCGCGAAGCCCTGCGCGCCTGGCGAGGAGCAGCCGCCCGCGCCCGCCTGCGTGGGCAACTAGCCGGGCTGTTGGGCCTGTTCAAAATGTTACCCAAACGCCGCCAGATACAAAATAACCGACGAGTAGACGACGAATGGATAACGGCCGTTCTTTCACCAGTTGACGATCCCCCCCAGCACAGGTAACATTCCCCACTTGGTGCGTGTTGGTCACTACACATTCAACAACACACCAAATTGAGCGAGATGAAGGAAAAACAAGAGGAAAATATGGGAGTTTACCTCTCGGTCATTGTCCCCGCCTACAACGAGGAAAAACGCATCGGCAAAACCCTGGATGCCATCTACACCTATTTATCGGCCCAGCCTTACACCTGGGAACTTTTAATTGTGTTAGATGGAGTTAAAGACAATACACTGAATGTCATACAAACCTTTGCTCAGGGCAAATCTGGCATTCGCTGGATAGACCGCCAGGAGAATAAGGGCAAAGGTTACACAGTGCGTCAAGGCATGTTGGCGGCATGTGGTGAAATTCGCCTCTTTACCGATGCCGATAACTCCACCGACATAACCCACTTTGAGCAGATGAAACCCCTGTTTGACCAGGGCAACCAGGTTGTTATTTGCTCCCGCGATGCCAAAGATGTGCCAACTGCCCGCCAATCTGTCCCGCAACCTTTCCTCAAACGTTTGTTGGGGGATAGTGGTAACTTGTTTATTCAACTGGTAGCTGTGCGCGGTGTTTGGGATACCCAATGTGGGTTTAAGGCATTCCAATCGGCGGCGGCCGAAAAAATCTTTTCAGTTGCCCAAATTGACCGATACGGATTTGATATTGAAGTCCTGGCTTTGGCACGCTATTTTGGCTATCGGGTACAGGTGATTGGAGCCAATTGGGTTGATGATGCAGACACCCACGTCACTTATGTGGACTATATCCGCACACTCACCGAAGCCATCAAAGTGCGCTGGAATTTACTCACTGGTGTTTATCGCCAAAACCCGCTCAAAAGCCGCCCCGGGTTCACGGCCTGAAA
>CAZPEJ010000323.1:0-6174 GCA_964585465.1 uncultured Ardenticatenaceae bacterium | reverse complement strand
GTGGGTTTTGTTTATCAATGATTAATCCGGCTTCACCAGCGACCTCTGGCAGGGGGGGGATGTGATGCACGACGGACGGAACCGCGAAGTGCATGGCTTCAATGATAGGTACTCCAAAGGCTTCGTGATCAGAAGTGACAAAAAGCAGTTTGGCATGACGTAAAAAAGTGGCTACCGTCGCATCATTGACTTTGCCGGTAAACATCACACGCGCCCCCAACCCTAATTGTTGAAGTCGCTGATCTAACTGTTTTTGGTAATCTGGGGCGTGTTCGCGGGTGCCGATTAAGAATAAAACGGCTTTCGGCCGTTTCACAGCGATATGAGCAAAAATCTCTAACAGCGATAAGATGTCTTTATTAGGGACGATTCGGCCAATAAACAGGTAATACTCCAATTGCACCAGGTCTGCGGCTAAATCTGGTAAGAAGTTTTCACCTAACCGGCTGGTATCAACGCAGTAGGGAGATTTGTATATCTTGTCAGCCGCAAAACCATTTTGTAACAACTCCTGGCGGGCATATTCTGAATGAACCAGACAAAAATCAAATAATCCTTTTAAGTGGGGCAGTAATTCTACACCTTTCTGGCAGAGGATTTGTAAATGGGGGTCCTTGCCAGCAAACAGATGGGGTGGGGTGATGCCGTGGTAATCTAATACTTTGAAATCGTGGCTATTAAATAGCTGTTCTACATTGTCTGCATATAACGAGTAGTGAAACCAGAGGATTGCCTGACCAGTTGGTTGATAAAGTTTAGATTGTTTGGCTATATTGCCATAAACCGGGGCAACATGATCGGCAAAGATATTGACTTTGGCTCCCCATGCTCGCCACAACCGGGCCGAGGTGACGATGTAATTGCCAATGGCATCCCCGGGAGTAAAGGCGGCCGTCATCATGTTTACAGTAAAGTAGGTCATAAGGTTTGTATTGGTTTAGACAGACGATGTTTTGCCCATTAGTCATTCGGGCAAATTTGGTTTTGGAACATAGCATGTCTTATAGATTCTACATCTTTTGGAATAGCTCCCGATATTTTTGGATGATGATATCCCAATGGAAGTGGGACAAGACATATTTCCTGCCTTGTTGACCGAGGGTAACGGCCGTTTCCCGATTATCAAATAAGTAGTTCAACGTTGCCGCAAACTCTGGATAATTGCCAAAGTATAACCCCCCATTTGCCAGCTGACAGTGACGACGGGTAGCAGCACAGTTGGTATGAACCAAAACAGGGGTGCCAGCCAGCCAACTTTCCATGATGACAATCGAGAAACTTTCATGCACCGACGGCATACAAAAAACATCGGCCCCGGCAAAAGCATCATATTTCTCTTGCACGGAAACAAACCCCAGGTCAATGATATTTGCCTCTTTGGGGATTTCGACCTCTCCTGAGCCGATAAGAACCAGTTGAGCATTTGGGCGTTCTTCTCGCACATACTGTTGCCAGTAGTTTAGCAACAGGGGGGTGTTTTTTCCCATCTCACGCCGGCCAGCATATAACAGAACAGGTGTGTTTTGAAGCCTGTGTTTTTGCCGGAAGCGGTGTCCATCCCCGGTCAAACCGGTATCTAACCCACACCCAACGACTTCCCGCAGTTGTTGGGTGTTCTGCCCCAAAAACTGATTAGCTAATTCTGCCTCCACGTCGGTTAGAAAAATCATTCCCCTGACCTGGGAAAATGCCTGGCGGTAAACAGGTAGTCGCAAATAACTTTCATCATGCAGACAAGGAATGACCAGCGAGCGGCCGGGGCAAACTTGGGCACCTTGTGTGGTGGTGGTGAACATGTATGGGATATAAAGAAACAAGTATTCTTGGGCGTGAGCCGCAATGTATTCGTAGAGGGTTGGTACCCGAATCATCTCGTTGATAAAGGTCTGACTTTCGGCCGTTGTGATGGGTAATTGGTGCATCAGCCGCCAGTTCAGGTGGTCAAAAGTGGTTTTATTGCGAGGTTGAACCGGGAAGCGGCAAACAGGGATGTCATTAACCATTTCTATGCCGGGGCGATAAAAATTGCTGCCCCAATCTGCATAAAAATCTCGAATGCAGGTTGTCAATACTTCGACAGAATACCCTGCTTTTTGCAGATGTTCGGCCGTTGTGCGGGTTAATGCTTCTGACCCCCCGGGGATATTTGCCCCGTACCAGGGGGTGACAAAGGCTATTTTGTAGTCTATCATCATGGCAAAAGAGTGGGCAAGTTAGTCCTTAACTTCTTTTTCTAAATGATCGCCCAACACATTAAGAGCTTGAAGGAGTTGGGTATTAACCTGAATTTGATTGGCTGCCAGGCGATTGACATAAAACAAAGCCACTTCGTGTAATTTTGTTCGTATCCATTGCAGCAAGGGGCCAATGAGGGGAACACGACTTGGAGAAACCATAAGATCAATGTCAATCTGGTTGTAACTTATGCCAGCTTGATAAAGATGTTCATAATAGTCAGCTGGCAGACGTTTTCCTGCCAGACGCAGAGGGATAGCAGGTGAGTCTGGCGCGCTGGCCCTTTCTGATACGATTTTCTGTCGAATGGCTAACATAATTTCTTCAATGTTGATGTCTGGTTCTTCTTGCATGGTTATTCCCCGTTTTGATCCCATAAAGGGGAGATTTGTAACGGCCATTGTACCGGAATAACGGCCGATGGTTTGTGTGTATAACTGTTTTCCAGGTAATTTGCCGATAGAGTGGATGTGTGGGTGGTAAAGGTAATTTCCTGCTGGGTAAGCCAGGCTGGGTCGCCAATCCAATAGATAGAACGGCCGTTATTGTGCCAGTTTTCTAGCTGTTTGACCAACAGGGTTGAATCGAGTTGCGCCGGGTCACGTAATACCAAAACTGAGTGTCCTAAAATAAACCTGATAGGGGTACCCCAGAAATAACCAGGCCCTACCACATCCTGATCATTAAAAAGTAAGATGGAGTCTGGGGCAAATTGTGAATCTAAGGTTTCCAGTTGTGGAATAATGCCCTTGTAATCTACCTGGGTCACAAACCCACGCGCCGACCAGACAATTCCTCCCAACCAGAGTAAGGCTGCCAACCCGGCCGCCATCATTCCCCACTTTCCTTTGTAATGGGCTATCTGTCCAATGGCATAAGCAGCCCCCAACATAAACAGGGGCACGGTGGCGGGAACGTATCGCCGCATGGCATAGATGTGGTGGGGGTTGGCGCGGATATTCCACAAGTAGAGCAGGGTAAAAAACAGCGTAATGGCTAATAAAACGGCCGTTCTTTTTTCTACCCGCCATATTAAACCAGCAATACCCGCTACCCCTAACCAAATTCCAACTGGCGAAAGATACCAGCCCAGGCGAGGCAAGTTTTCGTTGTCTGTCAAAATGAGCGTTGTTTGGCTGAAATCGTCGAAACGGCTGCTGTGACCTTGTAACGGCCGAATCCACCAACCATAAACCGCCAACAAAAGTAAAACCAGGATAACAGTGAACAGAAACGGCCGTTGATAAACCGCCAGCCGCGTCAACTGGTTGCGGTAACGGCTCAACACACCAATTGCCAACCCGGCAGCTACAACGGTTGCCAATGGTAGCCACCAATACTGCGTCAGCAGAACGATTGCATAATCGAAAAGACCCAAAAAATAAGGGCGGCTTTGCCAGATAGCGTGGAAGAGAGAGTGGATCAGCAACACCAGAAGCGGTACCCAGAACCAGAAATCTTTTCGTTTCCAGCCCAGAACCCATTGCACGACCATAAAAAAAACAACGATAGGCAGCACAAACAAAAAATCTATTCGGGTCAAAAACAGCTGACCAAACAAAACCCCAGCCAAAAACCCCAAAAAAGGGTGTTCACGCTCATAATTTAACCACACACCCAAACTCCAAAAACTACCCCACAACAAATAGAGCGACAACGTTTCGGTGATAGGATAGCGGGCAAACCAGATCATAATGCCATTGAGGGACAAACCCAACAACGCCAGGTAAGCCACCTCCCAACCTGTTAAACGCCGCACCGTTAAATAAAAAGCCCAGGCCCCCCATAAAGCCCACAACCCATTAAGTTGCAAAGCTGCTAGCAGGCTGGCTGATAAAGAACCTGCCAACCCATATCCAATTGCAGCCCATACTGGATAGAGGTGGAAAAACTGTGGGGTTATTTCTGCTTCTGCCTCCTGGGTGACATAAAAAGCCGGGAAAAGCGTGTGGGTCACAACGGAAGATGAGACGGGTTGCAGAAAAGCTGGGCGCAAGGTGGCATCTAATTGTGCTAAAGCTGGATCGTGAAATTGGATTGAGCCGTGTGTGGCAATTGTGGCGGCCAGGTTCATGTAGACCCCGGCATCAGCCCCGCCAAAAATAAATTCGTGTGGACGGAGAAAGAGCCACCCCGCTACCAATACCCAGATGAGTAACATGGGATATTCAAGCTGGCGAGGAAGCCAGTGAAAAAGGGGGTTTTCGGGTGGTAATGGGGTGATTTGGGAGATGGGTTTGGGTCTATGGCGTGTAATAAGGAGGACGATGGCGAGTGTCAGAATGACCAGGGTGGTTAAGGTTCCGATGGCAAACAGGCCAACTTCGGCCAATAAAAAGGCCAGCCAACCGATGAGGCTGCTGCCTGCGGCAATCGCAACAAAAACGCCTTCCTGTTGGGTGAGGGGTAGGGTTGGTAAAAAGGGGCGGATTAACCCCCAGCCAAATAAAAAGCAGAGGAAGATGATGAGTAGTAAAACGGCCGATTCACTCATACTTTTCCCCAATTTGTTTTAATACCTGGTGGCAAAACTGGATGTAGGTTTTGGCAACATGGGCCGGGTGGCATTGTTCTTGTGTGTAACGATAGCCAATTTGCCCCATTTGTTCCCGCTGGTTGTGGTCTTGGGCCAGTTGCAACATGGCTTGGATTAGAGATGGTTTGTCCATGGGAGGGATTTTAACAGCTGCTCCATCTGGGATTTCGCTATACCAGCCGTGATCAAAAACGATTAACGGCCGTGCTGCGGCCATTCCGCGCAGGGCTGTGGCAGAGGTTTCGCCAACTGTCGGGTAACGTAAATTGATCACAATATCGGCCGTATGAATCCAATCCACAAATGTTTGTAACCGCTCCACATGCCCAATCGGAAACACCGATGTTTGCAGCCCCAACGTTTGAATGGCAGATTCCAGGTTTACCTCTGGGAAAACCTCACCGACAAGAAGAAAAACCGTTTGTGGTAAAAGCTCGTGTACCTGTTGAAAAGCCTCTAAGGCAAACGTGATCTGTTTGTTTGTTGTAATCTGCCCAAAAGCGGCAAATATCACCGTGCCTGGTGCAACTGCTAACTCCTGGCGTTTGTGAGTTCCTGGATACGGCTCAATCAAAGCTGGAATGACAGCCACCGGGCGGTTATGGTTCGCCATTGTCTTCTGGTGTTGGGTGCTGTGAGTAATGACACCCAGGCTTAACTCGATCAGGCGTTGGTTCAAAGGGATGTCAAAAAACGGGTGGGGTTTTTGCCCGGCAAGGATTTGTTGGGCCAGTTCAACCCCATCTAACCCCAATTCGTAAGCCAATTCGCGCAGGTAAGCAGCCGAATTACCCTGGCCGACTGTTCGATCTGCCACAAACATATGCAGATAATAATCATGTAATACCAGAATCCCGGGATAACGCCAAAAAAGTTGATACATGGTTTCATGATGTTGACTATTGCCCATCTGGTAAAGAGCCAGGTCGAATTGCCAGCGTTGTGCCGGGAAACGGCCGATTTCCGCCACCACAAACCGGGACTTTAGCTCTTCCTCCACTTCATCAGGTCTGTCACAAAAAAGGGTCAATCTGGCATGTTGCGCCAGGTGAGGTAATAACTCCCGGCTGTAGTCTGCAATACCGCTGCGGGCCGGGGGCAACGGGCTGAAGTAGGCGATTTGTAGTGGGTTGGGGGTGGGCATAACGGCCGTCAAGCGGAGCGGGTTTCTAACTGTTGCAGGCGTTGGTCTATACTTTGTAGCAAACGGTTCATCTGAATCACCTGGGTAGTCAATTCGGCCACCTGATGTGAAACATCGCTCCCTTCTTTGTCCAGGGATGACATGATTTCGGCAAGCGACAAGTTATATTCATTTTGTTGCTGGAGGAGAGGAAGAACATACCATCGGGTAGCAATGTTATTCCACAGAGTACGAAAACGAATAATGAGTGGGCCAAAAA
>CAZPEJ010000322.1:0-6205 GCA_964585465.1 uncultured Ardenticatenaceae bacterium | reverse complement strand
GCCCTATTAAACCCCAGGTAAAAGCGGTAAAACGGGAATTGCTGATAATTTTGGTGTTTATGCTCACTGGTTACTGCCCACTATCTCCCCGGCCGCCCGACGGCCGATTTCCACCGCATAATTTGTTCCCCGATCCCAAGGATACACCTGGCTCATGCTGGCAAAAAAGAGGCCAGGAATGGGTGTTTGCAGGGCCGGGATATTCTTGGAATGGCCGACCAAAGGCACAGGCTGGGCGTATTTAGCACGAAATAGCCAGCTTTTTCGCACCCAGTCTGGTTTGAAGTCAGGGTTAAACTTGTGCAACACCCCCACAAACCGCTTCTCTAGCTCCTGCTGACTCATTTCAAAATAAGGGTGGTCTGGTGTTACGTAATCCCCACAATAAACGATATGTTCATTGCCATAATGGGATTTGTCTATGTAATTAGTATGCTCCACCAGAGCCAGAAAGGGGATGTCGTTTTGACTTTTGTCGGGGGAGGTGGCCGGGATGTTCAACCAGTACGTTTCTTTCATTAACTGATGTTTCAGGGCAAATGTCATCACCACCGCCCCCATATTTTTAAGATTAAGCAGCTGTTCCAGGTAGTTGCGGGGCAGGCTGGGGGCCATGCGGGCCAGCAGGGCCGGGGAGGTAGTGACGAGGACAGCATCCGCTTCGGCCGTTTTTCCCCTCAGTTGCACCGTAAAACGGCCGTTTCCCCCTTGGCACACCTGCTCTACTGGGGCATTCAGATGGATAACACCCCCTTTTTGTTGCACAACGGCCGTTAACCTATCCACAAACGCCTGAAACCCACCCTCAAAATACCCCAGGCGGGGACTACGCACATGCAGCCGCGCCCACATCCAGGCCATATTTGCTTGTTGGTAATAGGGGCCAAACTTGCCCACCAGCAGCGGCTTCCACATCATGTCATAAATTTTGTCCCCATACCAACGGCGCAACCAGGAATCGGCCGTTTCCTGCTCCAACGTGCGCCAGGGTGTGGTAAACCGTAAATACGCGCTCACCAGCCCAAACCGCGCCACATCCAGCCAGTTAAACCCCGGAAAAGTAATCCAGCGCAACGGCGAATCAAAGGGCACAATGTTCCCACCATACACCACAGAAGTTGTCGGCCGGGGGAAAAACAGCTTTTCCTGCAAGCCAATTTCCGCCACCAGCCCAATCATGGCCTTATCTGAGGTAAACAGGTGATGGTAAAACTTCTCTACCGGCCACTCCCACTTTTCATCCCGAAACCCCGTTGCCAGCCCACCCGTCTGGTCACTCCCCTCATACAATTCCACCTGATGCCCGGCATTGAGCAAATCATAAGCCGCCGAAAGCCCGGTAATGCCAGCACCCACCACAATAACGTTCATACCTTTTCCTGAAGTAAACAGTGAACCATAAATAGCCATCGTTTTACTGCTCACTGTTCACTGCTCACTGTTCACTGAGTACTGTCCACTGTCCACTGTCCACTACTAACTATTTACCTTCGCCGTCTGCACAGCCCGGCCGAAATCACGCCAGCCCATCCCTTCACGAAACATATAAAAAGCACCTAACAAGGTAATCGGAAACCAGAGAGCCGCGTGTAACACCAAAGTGTAAGCCCCGGCAATTGTCTCTGGCACACCATACAAGGTTAAAACGGTAATTCCTGGCAAATCAAACGTGCCCACATACCCTGGGGCAGTGGGCAGAGTCGTTGCCAGATTCACAATGCCGTTCATCAACATCAGGGCAAAAAAGCTGACCTGAAAATCAAAAGCGTGCATCACAAACCAATACTTAACCGTTTCTAGCAGCCAGATTACCACCGAGGTGACAAAAATCATCAGCACATTGCGGAAACTCCGCAAAGACTCCAAACCCGTCATAAAACGAGCGGCAAAATCTATCAAGGGTTTTTGCATCCGCACCGGGGTGAAACGGTTGATGAACCATTCAGCGATGTTGAGGAACCGTTCTGGAACGGCCGCTATTGCAAAAAACAGCACCAATGCCCCAAAAAAGGCCACACTTGCCACTACCACCACCTGACGAATGGCATCGCTGGGGATGGGTGCAAACGGCAAGGCCACAAAAACAAAAACCAACATCACCAACCCATCAAAAACGCGCTCCACAATCACCGTTGCCAGGCTGGCACTCATTGGCACATCTTCGCGCCCACGCAGCACATAGGAGCGCAACACTTCGCCTGCCCGCAAGGGGTAGACGTTGTTGCCCATATAGCCAATAACCACCACCGGGAATAAACGGGAGAGAGGAATGTGTTTTAACGGCCGTAACATGTAATCCCATCGCCATGTCCGCGCCCACACCGCCAGAAAATAGACAGCCACACTGGGAATGAGCCACCAATAGTTAGCCCCCCGCATGTAGCCCCACACTTCATTCAGTTTCAGCCCGCCCAAAGCCAGCCACAAAAACACGGCACTGACTATCACACCAACCCATAATTGCCACCTTTTCAAATTGTACCTCGTTGTTTATTGTCTTGTATTCAGTATGGCATAGTATACACCTGCTTGCCACAAACCACGCAACGGCATCACAGAACAAATGGTGAAAGTTACCCAGTTTTTACTGTAATCTCTCTGGTTTTCTGCTATGATACCCCCTGAGGCATAGTGAAAACCTCTTGGGCAATATGACATTTTTGCAACAAATCATCCAGCTTTTAAGTGAACCACCAGGGAACGTCATTTACCACTTGGTGACGTTATTTGCCTTACAGGTGGTTTTTGCCATTTCCTGGGGCCATTGGCGGCGAGAACGGCCGAATCCGTTGGCCTGGCGAATGGCTTGGGCAGCGGGCCTGATTTTCCTGGCACGGGCCGGGTTGATGGGGTTAAGCCTGCTGCTGGCACAACAACCTGTCACCGCCCTTTCCCTCCTCCCTCCCCTGGAATATGCCATCCACACCGGAACGGCCGTTTTATTTGCCTGGTCTGTTGGCGTGACAGCCACCCATTGGCCCCGCCTGGGGAACGCCCTTGCCGTTTTACTGCTGGCACTGGTCGTGTTGATGTACCTCTCCTTTTCCTTGCAATGGCAGCAGCAAGCCCAACAAGGTATCACCCTTTACCCCACCACCAACCAGGCAACCTGGTGGCTGATTTTTCAGACGACTGTGTTGGGGGTAGCCTGGTTACTCACCTTTAGCCAACGTGCCCTCTGGTTTTCCCTACGCCAGATGATGTTACTGCTGCTGTGGCTGGCCCATCTGGCTTATTGGATAGTGCCCACCACCGCCGCGCTGACCCAATCCGAGATTGCCCACTGGGTTCGCCTGGGGCATCTGGTGGTTTTTCCCATGTGGGCCGCATTTGCCTACCTGCACACGCTGGCGGGATTGCTCGACCGCTCACCAGCCCACCTACGGACTGACTCTTTTGCCACCACCTTGCAAGCTGCTTTGCCCGTGATTCAATCGTTGGAAACGGCCGTTTTGTTACCCGCCGCCGTTCAATTTACCACCCGTTTCTTCCAAACCCCCTTTGTGGGCATTGCCACGTTGGATCGGCAAAACCCGCAACACCTGCGCCTGGTCAGCAACCTGCCACAAACCCAGGAAAATCGGCCGCGCAGTTGGAACCTCAATTTGCAAGATTGGCCGGGGCTGCGCCTGGCTGTAGAAGAAAAACGGCAAGTAGAGTTATTCCCCAACGGCCTGGGGGCGCGCCAGTTGCGCGAATGGTACCAAGAAATGGGGCTGGTTCCTCAGGGGGCGTTACTCATTCAACCCCTGCTTGTCAACCACTCCCCTATTGGTTTGCTCATTTTGGCCGCAGCCGAGACCGTAAACCAGTGGGGCGAAACCGAAAAGAAACAGTTACCCCTGCTGGCGAGTTACATTGCCCAGGCCATTGACAACAGTTATGCCCACACAGATGTGGTGCGGGCCGCCGCCGCCGTGCCACTTTTTGCAGAGCCAGAAGCAGGAACGGCCGTTTCTGGCCGCCTGGTAGCCCTGGAAGAAGAGCGTGACCAACTGCGAAACGAGGTCGAAACCTTACGTGGGCGCACCCAACAGGCAGAAATTCGTGCTGTAGAGGCCAACAAACAAGCCCGCGACCTGGCCGCCACATTGGAAGAGTTGGAACGAGTCAACCGGGATGAACAACTGGAAACCCTCAAGGCAGAGTTAAGCAGCGTGCGCGAATCACTGCTGCAAGCCGAAGAAGCAATGGCTTTAGCCTCGGCGGGAGAAGGAGGTCTCAGCCCGGAATGGGTGATGGTGACAATTTCCCGCTACTCAGGCCAACTGGAGGAGGCACAAGCCCGCATTCAATACCTGGAAACAGAGCTAAATCGGCAAAACAGGCGCGAAATGGATGAGGTGGTGGTGTCGTTAATTCAGGAGTTGCGTACTCCCATGACCTCTATCACCGGGTACACCGATTTGCTCTTGAGCGAAACCGTAGGCATTTTGGGTTTGAAACAGCGGGACTTTTTGCAGCGTGTGAAAGCCCGCACGGAGCAGCTAGAGACGTTGTTGGGCCAGATTGTGCAGCTAACGACTCAGGTGGATTTTGTTGGCCCGACGGACGAGCCGGTGGATGTGCGGGAGATGATTGAAACGGCCGTTGAGACCGTATTAACCCAGTTGCGCGAGAAAAACTTGCGCCTCGACCTGGAAGTCCCTTACAACCTGCCGCCACTCCCCATCAGCCGCAAAGCGTTACACCAGATCATGACCAATTTGTTAGTGAATGCGTGTCAAGCCACCACTGGAAACGGCCGAATTGCCGTTCGCGCCCAGGCCAATACCTTCCCCCTAAAAGCGTCGGACAATGGGCATCAAGAGAACTTTAACTTTTTGCAGGTTGAAGTGGCGGATAGTGGGCGTGGCATTCATGTCAATGATCTACCCCGCGTATTTGAACCGCACCACCGCGCAGATGACCCCTTGATTGCGGGTCTGGGGGATACGGGGGCGGGGTTATCCGTTGCCAAAACCTTAACCGAAGCCCACGGCGGCCGGGTGTGGGTACAAAGCCAGATAGACAAAGGCACTGTTTTTTCCGTTTTGTTCCCCATCCCGGCCCCAGAAAATTAACACTCCGTTCGTAGTTCCGGCTTCAGCCGGAAAACTTACTGAAGTGGGAACTATGAACGCTATTTGGCTCTTTGGGAACTCAGGGGGTTGATAACCAATGAAACGTGATGCGTAAAACGTGACCATAAAGCGTTCACGTTTTACGTTTCACAGCAAACCCCATAAAATCCGAAAGACTCCGCTGTTTTTTGAGAAACCGTTTTATGGATCACGTAGCAGAGGGGCGAACCACCCTTTGGGTCACAATTGGGGTTATTTTCACCGTCATCATGGCCTTGTTGATGGCCCAATTAGACAGCCTGCAAAAACGCCTGGGAGTTACCCCCGTTTTTGTGGTCAATGTCACCGTGCCCAACCTGACCAACACCCCTTTGCCAACCATTGCCCTGTTTACTGCCACTGCCAGCCCCGCCCCAACAGCTACCCCGATACCCATTTCTGGTCAGGTCAGTTCAACGGCCGTTCCTGTCAAACCAGGCTGTGGGGATGTGCCCGATGGCTGGCTGCCTTACGTGGTGCGTGTGGGCGACACCCTCTTTTCACTTTCCCTCTCCACCGGGGCCACCATTCAGCAAATTACCCTGGTTAACTGCTTAAAAATGAATGTTCTGCTGGCCGGGGTACAAATTTATTTACCCACTGCGCCGCCGGTGCAGCCCCCTTGTGGCCCGCCGCTTTGGTGGGTGCGGTACCTGGTGCAACCGGGCGACACCATGTTTTCATTAGCTCGCAGCCGGGGAACAACGGTATATCAGGTGATGCAAGCTAACTGCCTGACCAGCAGCACCTTGTACGCAGGCACACTCATTTATTTGCCACCGTTGGCAGCTTCACCCACCGCCACCGCCTCTCCCACCCTGGTGCCCAGCGAAACACCCACCGGGACGGCTACGCCCTCGGCTACGCCAACGGTTTCCCCTACCCTCAGCGTTACCCCCACCGCCACGGCCACAGCCAGCGAAACGGCCGTTCCACCCACCCCCACACCTTCTGCCACCCCGGCTTCTACCACCCCAACGGCGACGGCCACTGTCACCCCCAGCCAAACCCCTTCCATCACCCCCACCCCCACCGAGACCGTGACCCCAACAGCCACAGCCAGCGAAACGGCCGTCGCCACCCCCACTGCCACCGCCACCCCA
>CAZPEJ010000321.1:0-6207 GCA_964585465.1 uncultured Ardenticatenaceae bacterium | reverse complement strand
CCCAACCGCCCCGCCGCTACAACGGGTTGGTTTGGGCAATTGATTTAACCCCAGGTTAATCAAAAAACGTGCTGAAACACGTTCAAGAAGCCACGTTTCAACCTGTTTTAACAGGTTTGGGTTTTTTAGCCGTCAGTTTCAACCGATGGCGATTCTCAAGCTGAGAATTGCTGATAGAAAATATCGCAACTGGCAACCAATCTTTACACTTGGTATAATTCCCCCCGGTTAAAAGAGTAAACGACATTCCCCATCTAACAGGAGTTTCAAGTGATTCAACCCCGTACCCAGTTACCGGATTATTGGGGTGGCGATTTTACCCTAACGGATAGCGACATTGAACAAATTTATAACCATTTTTTAGAGGTGGAACGGCCGCAAACCGCAGGACAACTGGCACGTATTGTGATTGCCAACCGGGTAGCAGCAGAAAGAAACAGTATTGAACGTCTGCTGATCGGTAGAAAAGTGTACCGCCCGATGGATAAATATGAAACGGGCGATTTATTGGTTTTTCCCTCTTTGCGTTTTGCACATGGCACAGTAACGGCCGTTCGCCCCGGCTCAAACCCTGAATATGGTTCTTTTACTGTCATCTTTGTCGAAACAGACGGCAAAAATCGAGAGTTTGCCGCCGAATTCACTCCCCCGCATCCGCTAAACAGCGGCGAAACAACTATTACAACAGGCAGCGACCCAGACAGCGTTAATCAAATCGTCGAATTATTTGGTCATGCAGTGGCTCAACGCATTACCCAATCGTTGCAAGAACAGGATAACTTCATTCGTCTGGCCCAAGAATGGTTTGTCAAAGAGTTGATGGCCGACATCAATATTGGGCATCTGCATCTGGCAGAAGCGGTGTTGGAGATGAATGATGGTGGCCCACTGCCCCCCGAAGAAATTTTGCCCCATCTGGATTTGGATAGCTCCGTTCCGGCGGAAGTGCAACGCTTTTCTCTAAATTATGGCCTGCTCAAAGATGACCGGTTTGATGAAGTAGCCCCGCGTGGCAAAGTGGCCTGGTTTTTGCGGCGCATGGAGCCAGATGGGGTGCAAGAGACCCCGGAACGGCTCAAATATACTACCATCAACTATGACCGTGCGTTATTAAGCCCCCAACTGTTGTTATTAGAACGGGAATTGGATGATGAGTGGTCAGAAATTCCTCCCGTTACAGTTGCACAGCCGGTGGTGTTTTCTTTAATGTACCCCCATCGTCAATGTGGTACCCTCCCCTTGAGTGCGCGGATTCGGCCGTTATTTCCCCCCAGCACCTCCCCCCGCCAAAAAGTAACCTTTCAGGACGAATATAGCCAGGAACAAATTGATGGCTGGGTGGTGCAACATCGCCGTTATGTGTATGGTCTAAAGGCGTGGTATGACCAACACGAGATTCCAGTAGGCGGGTTTGTGCATCTAAAACCAGGGCCAGAACCTGGGGTAGTCATTATTGGTTATGACCGGCGCAACGCCAAAAAAGAGTGGGCCAGGCTGGCAACAGTTTCCGAAAACCGGTTAAAATTTGAATTGATGCGCCGTTCTATCAGTTGTGGGTATGATGACCTGCTGATTGCTGACACGGATGTCCCAATTGCGGTAGATGCCCTGCGTAAACGGGCAGAAAGCCACCAACGGTCAGTAGCTTCGTTGTTGGCAGAGGTTTTTGCCCCCCTCGCTACGTTGAACCCCCAAAACACGGTACACGCCAAAACCTTGTACAGTGCCATTAACATGTTGCGGCGAATTCCTCCTGGCCCACTGTTTGCAGAGCTTGTGCGGTATCCAGCTTTCCAATCTGTTGGCGACCATTATTGGCGGTTTGATAGCAGCCGGTGGTCGGAAAATTAAAAGGAGCTGCCTTGTCTAATAATCCACGCCCTGTTGTTAAGTCACTTGCGCTGAAACGTCCCACGATAGATACACGGTTTTATGTAGATTACGAGTGGTGGGATAAATCTAACCTGGATTTAAGAACCTACCTGTTTACCCGTTTGCCAGAAAGTAGTCATGCGACAATGGACGCAAATGTGGCCCTGGTAGACCTGGTAGACCCACAAACGGCCGAAGTGCGGCAGGTAGATGGATTTCAATATACCATTCAGCGTTATTTCAAACAGTTGCCCGAAGATTTTACCAATCGGCTTTCTCTGGTAGACGCAGTGTTTTGTGTCATTCTGGCAAATGCCAACCACCCCATATCCGCCCGTGAGATTGCGGAACAGGTCAAACGCCCGGCCGAGGTGGTACTCAAAACCATCGGTGGGCCAACGGTGTACCAGGGGATTCGGCCGATTTTAGAGGATTAAGCTGTGCAAGTGGAAATAAAGCTACATGGAAACCTGCGCCAATACCGCCCCAAAACGGCCGTTGGTGCCCCCCATCACCCCTTTTGGCTGACAGTGCCAGAAAACATCTCTCTACAATGGGTTGTGACCCAATTACAAATCCCCGATGGCCTGGTAAACGCCGCTTCCTTAAACGGCGAAGCAGTCGAACTAGATGCTCCCTTGCAGGACAACGACAAAGTACAGCTATTTGCCCCATCGGCCGGGGGATAGGATTTTTAACCACAGATTGAACGGATAAGTAGGATTTTTCTGTGAAAATCTTTTCCATCCGTTTCATCTGTGGTTTGCCATCTTTCTCCAACCCCACCGATGCCGTTTGACCGGGTCGCCCTGGGCAAAGGCGTGGTTGTCGCGCCAGAAATCTTCGGCAGGCAGCCCGGTAATGATGGCCTGGAGGGAGTGGAAGGTGTAATGGGTAGGTAAACCGGGGTATGAGGGGGATTCGGCCGTTTCTTCCCATTGTCGGTAGCTTTCGGATAAAAGCTGCACCGCCTGAGCCGATACGCCAATCTCCTCATAACAACAGCGCATAGCTGCTTCCAAATATGTCTCCCCCCGTTTGATCTTCTCCGAAGGCGGCAATCCCCGCGTTCGGCGGCTGCCATCGCCTAACTCTTGTTCTGCCTCTATCAACACAAATTCCTCGCGGCGAATTATTAGCTGCAACACTTGAATGTAACGCATAGGGGGGGTGCCTTGAAACTCAAACTCGCCCTGGAGCCACTCCTGCCACAAATTCTCCACCCGTTTGCCGTTGGCGGTTTCCCAGGCGGCCGGGTTGATGCCTTGTGTGTGTAACCAGGTAATTAGTTCGTTTAGTTGGGTAAACTGTAACATTCTCATTTGCCGATTATAATACGGGTGTGCGAATTTTGTTTATGACCCCGGCGTTTCCCCCTTTCCCCGGTGGCGGAGAAAGGTATGCTGGTTCCCTGGCAATGGCTTTGTGCCAGCGGGGACACCAGGTAACGGCCGTTACCACCACTGCCCGCCTGGAAAAAGAGTTTTGGGCCGGAACAGTACCAACCAGCCAGCCACCCGCCGGGGAGGCCCCCCTGCCCTTTCGGGTGGTGCGCTGCCCGGTAAAAGCGATGCCGGGAGGCTGGACGGGGTTAATGATGTGGCGCAAATTGATGGTGGTAACATCGGCCGTTTTTCCTTCCCTCTCCTTGTTGCAATACATGAGCCGCTACATTCCCCCCATTCCCACCCTGGAAACCACGTTACAACAACTGTCTGAGCCATTTGATGTGGTGCATGGGTTTAACCTCTCCTGGGAACATCCCCTGGTGGCTGGTTGGCACTTTGCCCGGCAGCGACAACTCCCTTTTGTGGTCACACCCTTTGCCCACCTGGGGCAACACAAAAGAGATCGGGTCGCCCTAAACGCTACCATGATTCACCAGTTACACCTATTGCGTGGGGCTGACCAGGTTTTTACGCTGACTTCGGTCGAAAAGGAGGGGTTAGCCGGGTATGGTGTGCCGCAGGAACGAATGCGGGTGGTAGGGGGTGGGTTAGACCCGTTGCCAACAGAAACGGCCGTTTCGCCACCCGTGTTGCCTGAACCTTTTGCCCTGTTTGTGGGGCGGCTAAGTTATGACAAAGGGGCGATTCATGCCGTGCAGGCCATTCAACGATTGCGCCAGCAAGGGGTACCTATTTGCCTGGGGTTGGTGGGGCAAACCACCCCTCAGTTCGAGCAATTTTACCGCCGATTGGGGGCAGAGGAACGGGCAGGCATACGGCCGTTAGGCATCCTGAACGAAACAGAAAAACACGCCCTGTTACAACAAGCCACCCTGCTGTTATTACCTTCCCAGGCAGACTCTTTTGGCATTGTGATGTTGGAGGCGTGGGCACATGGCACGCCAGTGGTGGCTGCTCGTGCAGGTGGCATTCCTGGCGTAGTGGATGAAGGGCAAAACGGGTTATTGGTGCCATTTGCCGATGTTCCAGCCCTGAGTGAGGCAGTGTATCAGCTTGTGAATGATGAACCCCGGCGGCGGCAATTGGGCGAAAACGGCCGAAACAAAGTACATACCCATTACACCTGGTCACAAGTGGCTGAACAAGTAGAACAAGGGTATTTATCCTTACAGAGGGCATAAACTAACAGTTTCGTGGAGATTGGAGATTAGGAATTGGAAATACACCCTAAAACAAGGTTTCTTTCTGATGCGAATTTTACACCTGACCCATCAATACCTGCCTGAATATGTCGGGGGGGTAGAGTTTTACACCTGGGGGCTGGCACAACAACAGGCCAGCCAGGGGCATTCGGTGGCTGTTTTTTACCCATCGGCCGTTAGCCACAGTTTGCAGCCAGAACTGGATGGGGCGGTACGGGTTTATCGCGCCCCGGCCGGTGAACGCAGTCGAACGGCCGTTTTTCGGCACACCTTTCACCACCCCTCCCTTGCAACAGCATTTGCCACTGCATTGCAACAAGAACAGCCCGATATGGTTCACATCCAACATTTGATGGGGTTGCCTGTGAACCTGGTTGACCAGATAACGGCCGTGCAAATCCCCTACGTGGTCGCTTTGCACGATTATTGGTACTTGTGCGCCAATGCCCAGATGTTGACCAATTACGACCACACCAACTGCCTGGGGCCGCGCTGGTGGCTCAATTGCGCTCGTTGTGCCCTGGCGCGAGCCAACCATCCCCACGCCCTGCCTCTTATACCGGCCGTGATGCCTGTACTGGCCTATCGCCACCACTTAACCCGGCGGGTATTACAAAACGCCGCCGCCATTACCGCCCCGGCCGAATTTGTGCGCCAGATGCACCAACAGATGGGGTTGCCGCTAGAAAAAATCATTACGTTACCCTATGGTATTGAGGTGCCAGAGCAGATGCCGCCGCGTGTCTGGCCGCGCCAGGGGTTGCATCTGGTGTATGCGGGCAGCATTGCGCGGCAAAAGGGGGTGCATGTGCTGGTAGAGGCGTTTAACCAGTTGCCCCACGAGGGAGCCAGGTTATCGGTGTTTGGAGATACGGCCGTTTTCCCCGACTACACCACCCATCTAAAAACAGTTGCTACCCATCCAGGGATTACATTTAACGGCCGTATCACCCGCACCCAATTGTGGCACGCCCTGGCAGAAGCCGATGCCCTGATCATACCTACCCTGTGGTATGAAGCATCACCGTTGATAATTCGGGAAGCCCACGCGGCCGGTGTGCCAGTGGTCGGCTCCGATATTGGCGGGCTTTCCGAGACAATTCACCACCAGGTAAACGGTATTCTGGTGCCGCCGGGGGATGTGGCGGCTTTGCGAGAGGTGCTGTATCGCTTCTGGCAAAACCCGGCCGAACTGGAAAATCTACGCGCAGGTATTACCCCTGCGCCCACATTGGCCGAACACAGCCGCCAGATAGAGGCTATTTATCGCCGGGTAATTGGGTAGAGTAGCACGGAAAATAGCACGGAAAGTAGCACGGGGCTAAAGCCCCGTGCTAGAGAGTTACGCCCTGTAAACAGGGCTTGGGGAATGATCGTCGGGCAGGGTTGGTTTGCCAGAAGACTGGCTGCCAAAAAGCTGGCTTCAGCCAGCGTCGTTTTTAGCACGGTCATTGATGACCGTGCCTTGATGACCGTGCCTTGATGACCGTGCCTTGATGACCGTGCCTGGGTTATTCACACAGGTGATGTTTTGATTTGAAGAAATGGTGTATTGATAAGTGGTGGTATGAATCGTTTAACAGGCGTGTTTATGGTGGCGGTGTCTGCGGCCGCTTTTGGGACTCTGGCTATTTTCGGCCGTTTTGCCTATGCCGATGGGTTGGATGTTCTCACCCTGATGTTTTTTCGGTTCACCCTGGCCGCCTTGTTCATGGCCGGGTGGT
>CAZPEJ010000320.1:0-6212 GCA_964585465.1 uncultured Ardenticatenaceae bacterium | reverse complement strand
CACCCGCGATTTGAATTTACCCGCCCATGGGTTCACCATCCTGCCATTGGAAAGCACGTTTACCCCCATGTCCAATGGGGATTACCTGGTGCGGTGGGGCGACCACGATAAGACGTATCGGGAACTGGCACGCCATTCGCGGCGAGATGCGGATGTGTATGATGATTTCGGCCGTTTAATGCACCAAATGGCAAAAGCGGTCAAACCCATTCTCAGCACCGTTCCCCCCGATATTTCCGGGTTTAATCCACGTCAATGGCTCGATCTGGCACAACTGGGTCGCCACTTTTTGGGGCTGGACAAAGAAAAGTTATTTGCTTTTGTGAAATTGATGACCATGAGTTCGGCCGATTATCTGGACGAATGGTTTGAGACAGAAGCCCTCAAAGCCACCATGTCGGCCAGTGGCATTATTGGCACCTTTTTGGGGCCGCGTTCCCCAGGCACTGCCTATGTGTTGTTGCACCATTACATGGGTGAAATTGATGGGGTGTTCCGCGCCTGGGGGTTTTCCAAAGGGGGAACGGGTGGTGTGGCCGAAGCCATTGCCAATGCAGCCCGGTCGCTGGGGGTAGAAATTCGCACCAATGCCTCCGTTACCCAGGTTATTGTGAAAGATGGGCGGGCAGTGGGGGTGGCTCTGGAAAGTGGTGAGGAGATTAAGGCCAAAATGGTGGCCTCCACGCTCGATCCACGCCACTCTTTTCTGAAGTTTGTAGAAGAAAAGTGGCTGCCGTCCGATTTTCTGGACAGTGTGCGCCGTTACCGTTTTCGTGGGTCTTCGGCTAAAGTGAATCTGGCGTTGGATGCGCTGCCGAATTTCACAGCGTTGCCGGGGAATGGGCCACATTTGCGCGGGGCGATCTCTATCAGTCCGTCGGTGGAGTATCTGGAACAGGCGTATGATGATGCTAAACGGGGGGAATTTAGTAAACGGCCGTATATAGACATCATTCTCCCCTCCATGATAGACCCCGACATGGCCCCGCCCGGCAAACATGTCATGTCTTGTTTCATCCAATACGCCCCTTACCACCTGAAAAATGGCACCTGGGACGAACGGCGCGAGGAGTTTGGGGATACAGTCATCAACACCCTGGCAGAATATGCCCCCAACATCAAAGATATTATTTTGCATCGCCAGGTTGTGACCCCGTTGGATATTGAACGGATTACCGGGTTGAGCGAAGGGAATATCTTTCAAGGGGAACTCTCTTTGCACCAGCTGTTTTTCTTGCGCCCGGCGCCCGGCTGGGGCCGTTACCAGACCCCCATTCGTGGGTATTATGTGTGCGGCTCGGCCACCCACCCCGGCGGCGGCATTATGGGCGCGTCTGGTCGGTTGGGGGCAATGGAGATGTTGAAAGAGTTGCGGTGATGATTTTTACGGCGTTTGTATGGGGGTGAAACGTGAAACGTGAAGCGAGATGAGGGTCTGTGGCTTCATGTTTCGAGGAAATGCCTGACAATGTACATCAGATTTTGGGGGGTTCGCGGTACGATTCCAACTCCTGGCCCAGACACTATTCGGGTGGGAGGGAATACATCTTGCGTTGAGGTGTTTACACCCGACAAACAGTTAATCATTATTGATGGGGGGTCGGGGATTCGGGCGTTGGGGAAAAAGTTAATGCGAGAGGCAAACGGCCGTATTTTGGGCAACATCCTCATCAGCCACACCCATTGGGATCACATTCAAGGCATTCCCTTCTTCGCCCCAGTTTGGGGACGATCCAACCGTTTTGTCCTGGTGGGGCAAAAACGGATTGGCAAACGGCTAGAAGAAACCTTAGCTGGACAATTTATTGAGCCTTATTTGCCTTACGCTTACAAATCGCTGCCCGCCGACTTAATCGTCAAAGAAGTAAAAGATGGGGAATCCCTGATTATTGGCGACCACACAGTTGTGACCATGGCAGAACTGAATCACCCTGGTGGTTGTTTAGGCTTTCGGATTGAAAATAATGGGGTGGTTTTCACCTATTGCAGTGATGTGGGGCATTACGATGACCATTTAGACCAAAATGTCTTAAAACTGGCGCAGGATAGCGATTTGTTAATTCATGACAGCCACTTTGGCACAGTGGAGGAGCGGAACCGCTTCTCCGACTGGGGGCATAGCACCTGGTTAGAAGCGGCCCAGGTAGCTATGGAGGCCAATGTTAAGTGCCTGGGGCTGTTCCATTACTCACCGGACCTGGTAGATAACGAAGTGGAGAAAATTTTGCAGCAAACACGCCGCCTTTTCCCGCGCACCATTCTGGCACGGGAAGGGTTGGGAGTTCATTTGCCCTTAGGTGAGGAGTTGCCAGATTAACCGGATCAGGCGGAAAGTAAACTTGGGGGCGTGAAAGGTGAAATGTGAGGCTTGATGGAAAGTTTGACGTTTCACAAATAAGTGCTGTAAAAAGCTGGCAAAACCGTTACCTTAAATTGCCCTGTAAGTTAAATTAGATTACAATTAATCGGTGAAGAGTAGTGTTAGTTTGTATTGGAAAGCAACAAACTACCTTTGTCAGTTAAACTTTCTCAGCCGTATATGGGGTTTAACAGGCAAACCATTTTGGTTATGTCTTCTATGTTGTATGGAAACGGCCGAATTTCGGTCCCTCGACTTATCAAAACGTGGCAAGGAGACATCTTGGCGCAATCGGTGTTAATTGTGGATGACGAGCCAATGGCACGAACCCTTTTCCGCCTGACGTTAATTCGTGCTGGCTTTAATGTGGCGGAGGCAGAAGACGGGTATGATGCCCTGGAAAAAATCAAAAAAAGCAGGCCCGATGTCATCTTGTTAGACGTGATGATGCCGGGGATGGATGGTTTCTCCGTTTGTGAAACCTTGCGGAATGAACAAGAAACGGCCGCTTTGCCCGTTATCATGCTCAGTGCCAAAACCGACCTGGACAGCATCAACAAAGGATTGCAGGTAGGGGCCACCAAATACCTGACCAAACCGATTGCCCCTGAAGAGTTAGCCCGCCATGTACGTGATGCCCTGGAAAGTCCAGCTTCTTAATCTCCCTCTTATCGTCAATTCCCCCTCAACTCGGTACAATTTCCCCTACCCAAAAGCGTCTGGCTGGGCCAATCGTCTATGGAGTTGAGGTCTCATGTCCCATAAAGCTATTTTTTTTACTTTTTTCCTCTTTTTTGTCACCAGCCTGGTAGCCACTGCCCAAAACCAGTCCACGCCGCCCGTAAAAACAGATGACCGATGGCAACTTGTGGCGTTGTCCAGCAGCCCTCCCCCGCGCACCTTCAACACAGCCGCAGATAGCTGTGCCGCCGCCCCCACACTATCTATTCCGGGTGGTGATAACTCCGCCGTCAATAACCTGACCGGGGAAATTAGCGATCCGGTGCTGGCTTGCATGTGGGGCAGCCCCAGCAACAACCAGGGGTATCGCACTGCCTGGTACAAGTTTGTCGCCCCCAACAACGGCCAGGTAATCATTGATACGTTTGGCAGTAATTACGACACGGTATTGGCGGTTTATGCAGGTAGTTGTGGCAGCCTGGTTTCGCTGGTTTGCAGCGATGATGCCCAGGGACTTAGCTCCAAAGTGGCATTAACGGTGGTGAAGGGGGCGACCTATTACGTGGAGGTAGCAGATTGGCAATTTTCCCCGCCGAACCCGGCCAATTTGAGCATCACGGCCGTTTTGCAGCCCATCAACTCCCTCTGGCAACCATCCAGCACACTTCCTCAGGGGTTAACTCGCCATGCAACGGCCGTTGTGGGCAACAACCTCTATGTCATTGGCGGGCAAACCAGCCTCAGCCCGGCCGTCCTTTCCAACGACACCTACCAGTTAAACACCGCCACCGGAGCCTGGAGCCAACGAGCAGATATGCCCGGCAACGGTTACTCCAACACCTCAGCAGCTTATCTGGATTCAGTCGGTGATAACGGCCGAATTTACCTGCCATCCGGTTACAGCGGCAATGACCTCACCTTTGACATGACCCACTGGGTGTATGATGTGCCGGGCAACTTCTGGTTTACCGCCGCTTCCGCCTCCACCATTTCTGGGATCATCCCATTCGCCTGGGCAACGGCCGTAGCGACACCTTCACAAGGCGGGTACTATGTGGTGGGTGGGTTAGCCTCCCAACCCCCCTTCACCGCCTCGTCCGATGCCATCAGCCAGGTACTTTTTTACTCCATCAATCAAAATCTGTGGTTCGTCCGCACCAGCCTCACCACCGCCCGTTACGCCCACACCGCCGCTTTATTGGGCAATTACATCTGTGTGGTGGGGGGGATTACCGACAATAACACACTGGTGCCGGGTGGGGAATGTACAGCCATTGGCAGTTCTAGCTGGGGAGTTATTGCCAACCTGAACCAGCCCCGCTACAACGCGGCCAGTGCCGTGGGGCCAGACGGCCGTTGGGTTGTTTATGGCGGCACCGATGCGGTTGGCAACACCCTCTCCTCAATGGAGGTGTATGATTTTGATACCGACACCTGGACATTATTAGATGTGCCTTTTGATTTGGGTGGTTCAGCCAGCGAACCAGCCCGTTCCTGGCCGCGTGGCGGGTATACCAACAACCATTTCTGGGCAGTAGGTGGTGATGGCAGTGGGCAGGCGTTTTCGCTGGTCAACCGTCTGTTTGCCCCACCCAATCGCTACTTTTTGCCCATTGTGCAAAAACCAACCAACCCGCTCCTGGACGACCATTTTGGGGTGGCGATCCCTCTTGCCATTGGGGTGGCCCGTTTTGGCAATTTCGACACGTTGCTCGATTTTTATGATGCCTACTCATTTAGTTTGTCGTCGCCTGGGCCGGTGACTATTTCGCTTTCCCAGATTCCTGTGGGCAGCGATTACAACTTCCGCCTGTATAATGCCAATAAGTTGTTGTGGGCAACGGCCGATAATCCTGGAAATTTATCTGAATCGGAAACCGTCACGCTCTTTCCTGGCACCTATTACATTCTGGTGGAACGAGTTTTTCCCTTTGGCGACCCCAACCCGGCCCAATACAGGTTATTGGTCACCCAGTGAGGTGTGTGACGACCGAAGGAGGTTTATCTGTCGTATGACTCAGCCTGTTCAACTTCTCCATTTTGCAGATGCTCATATTGATATTGCCAATTACGGCCGTCATGACCCGGAAAGTGCGCTGCCGGTGCGGGTGATGGATTTTTTGAAGGCGTTGGATCAAATTGTGGAAACGGCCGTTTCCCGTTCTGTAGACCTGGTGATTTTTGCCGGAGATGCCTACAAAGACCGCAACCCCCAACCCACCTTCCAGCGTGAATGGGGGCGGCGCATGATGCAGTTGTCCCAGGCGGGCATTCCGACTATTTTGTTGGTAGGCAACCACGATGTCTCCCCGGCGGCTGGGCGCGCCCACACCTTGCACGAGTTTCACACGTTGGGTGTTCCCCACATTCACGTCGCCGACCGTATTGCTCGCCTGGGGCCAAAAGAGTTGGGGATTCCGGTACAAATCATCACCGTTCCCTGGGTTTCGCGCAGCCAATTGATGACCCGTGAGGAGATTTTGGCTCTGTCTGACCAGGAACTTCTGACGGCAATGGAGGAGCGGTTGTTGCGTTCGGTGATTCATTTGATAGAAACGGCCGATTCTGACCTGCCACTCATTCTCACCGCCCACGCCAGCGTGCAGGGGGCCAGTTATGGCAGCGAACGGATGGTGATGTTGGGGCACGAACTGGTATTACCTGGCAGTCTGGTCAGCCACAAAAAGCTGGATTATGTGGCCCTGGGACACATTCACAAACACCAAAACCTGAACGACAAAGGGCACCACCCACCGATCATTTACCCTGGTTCCATTGAACGGATTGACTTTGGTGAGGCCAAAGAGCGCAAAGGGTTTGTTTTGGCCCAGGTGAACAAGGGGGAAACAAGTTGGAAATTTGAACGGGTGGAAACACGGCCGTTTTATGACATCCAGGTAGAAACCCACAGTTCCGACAGTTTCATGGCCGATGTCATGAGCCAGTTGCCACCCCGCCCCACCCTCACCGGGGCCATTTGCCGTTTGCAGCTTACCTTCCCCCGCGACTGGGAGCCGTTATTAGACGAAAAAACCATTCTCGACTATTTTGCCAACGCCTTTAGCATTCAGATTCAAAAACACCGCCTGGCGGAAAAACGGGCCCGTCTGGGGGATTCCGCCACCATCGAAACCCTTACCCCGGAGCAACTGTTGGGTAAGTATTGGCAAAG
>CAZPEJ010000319.1:0-6266 GCA_964585465.1 uncultured Ardenticatenaceae bacterium | reverse complement strand
GTCTGTTTCGCTTTTCACCCTTCGATCTTCAAACGAATCTTTAATAAACCGCTCAGATGTCAATTCTGGGCGGTTGAGGTAACCCCGCACCACCCCGGCACCACCGATGAGCAGTTCACCTGCCACCCCAACCGGCTGGGGTTGCAAGTATTGGTCTACCACATACAACTGAGTATTGGCAATGGGCGAACCAATGGGGACAGTAGCCGCAAAACCGTCTGTCACCGTCTGGGTAGATGACCAAATGGTGGTTTCGGTGGGGCCATACATGTTGATAATTTGTCCGGGCACCAAAGATTGAAGTTGTTGTGCCAGGGCGGCCGGGAAGGCTTCGCCTCCTACCATCATTACCTGTAACTGGCGGAAAGCGGCGTGGTTGATTTCGTCCACCAGTAACATATTTGCCATCGAGGGGGTACATTGGAAGTGGGTGACGGCGTGGCGGTGAATTTGGGCGGCGATGGAGTAATCGGCCGTTATTTCTTTGGGGGTTGCCAGTTCTTTGACCCGGTTCAGATGCTCCAGGTGTTTTAATACCAACACCGAAGGCACCCCAAAATCAATCAAACAAGCTATTTCATCTACCCCAACCCCTTTTAACTTGTTTACCATCTCCAAACAGGTGCGGGGGGTGCCAAAGAGGCCACTGGTTTCATAGTAGCGGTGAAAAGCAAAATCTAACAGCGCGTTCAAATCTTCCTGGGTTAATTCGGCCGAATCAAAATACTCCATCGGATTTTTGCCAGCCGCGTCCGCCTTTTGTTTGAAGGTGGGGAAGTGCCAGGCAGCCGCCTTGACCAAACTCATGGCACTGCGTAAATAATCCTTCATGGGTTCGCGCACAATTTCGCGCACTTCGTCATCATCATCCCCCACAAAGGTGTGCAACATTAGGGTAATGTATCCGTTGCCAGCATAACCTTTTGCCGTCCACCCTTCTCGATAGGCGGCAATTTTTTGGGTCAATTCCTCTACACTTTGCCCCAACAGATGAGTCAAAATTCTAAAACCACCCTCGCCCGCCGCGCGGAAAGTGTCGGGGTTGCCCGCTGCGGTGATCCAGATAGGCAGTTCTGGCTGAATGGGGCGCGGCAAGGTGCGAATTTTGACATCCCCTTTAGGGCCAGGGAAGGTGAGGGTTTCGCCGCGCCACAGCTTTTTCACGGTTTCGATGTCGCGGAACATGATATTTTTGGCATCGGCATGATTTTCTGGACGCAAGGCGAAGTCGTTGGGCTGCCAACCCGCCGCAAAAGCGATGCCCACCCGCCCTTTAGAAAGGTTGTCTACCAGTGACCATTCCTCTGTCACACGGATGGGGTGGTGTAGGGGCAACACACAGCTACCGGCACGAATTTGGATGTTTTGGGTGATAGCTGCAATAGCCGCACTGGCAACCGATGGGTTGGGGTAGAGGCCACCAAAGGCGTGGAAGTGGCGTTCAGGTGTCCAAACGGCCGAAAACCCATGTGTATCACCAAACTTAGCCCCTTCCAATAACAGGTGGTATTTATCAGCCACCCCTTCCTCCCCTTCATCGCTGGCAAAATAAAAAAGGCTGAAGTCAATGGGTTTGTGGGCGTGCTGGCTGATGGGCATCTCTGCTTCGGCACGAGATTTATCTGCATAGATGACCACCTTGAACCCGCGTGCCAATGTCCAGAACAGTTCCAACACCGAAATGTCAAAGGAGAGGCTGGTAACAGCTAACCAGGTGCCGGGCGGGTCATGGGGAATGACGGCATCCATGCCGGTGAAAAAGTTGACCACGTTGCGATGTTCCACCATCACCCCTTTGGGTTTGCCGGTGGAACCAGAGGTGTAGATGACATAAGCCAGGTGATGGGAGTGGGTTTCATGGGTCACATTTTCGCGGCTGAAGGCAGAAATATGTTCCCAATCGCTGTCTATGCGGATTAGTTTGGCCTGGTGGGGGGGCAAAAAGTCTACCAGGTGTTCCTGAGTGATGATGACTGGTACCTGGGCATCTTCGACCATGAAGGCGATGCGGTCGGTGGGATAGGTGGGGTCGAGTGGCAGATAGGCTCCGCCTGCTTTGTGAATTGCCAGCAGGGCTACCATTGTGTGCAGGCTACGCTCCATGTACACCCCAACCGGCACATCGGGGCCAACATGAAAGTGGCGCAGGCGGCGAGCTAACTGGTTGGCCCGGCCGTTGAGGTCGCGGTAGGTCAATTGTTGGTCTTCAAAAACGATGGCCACTGCATTCGGCCGTTTTTCCGCCTGTTCCTCGATAAGTTGATGGATACACACCTGGCTGGGGTAGTCGGTGGTGGTATCGTTCCACTCTGCCAACAGTTGGTGTAACTCTTCACGGTTGAGAATGGGAGTGTGGGCCAGGGAACGGCCGTTTGCTTGCATCACCTCGGTCAGGAAAGTGGTAAACTGTCGCTGCATGGTGGTGATGACCTCGGCGGTGAAAACGGCCGAATCATAAATCCACCAACAATTGGCCCCATCGGGCGAAATAACCACCGTCAGTTCTGTGCCCATCGGCGGCAAATACCCCTCCAACGAAGCCACCTGGGCCACCACAATGGAGAAGGGGGAGTTCATGCCCAACTTCCGCAACGGCTCTAGTTGAGGGTAACGGAATGGCATGTCGGTGGTGTAGGTTTTCCGTTTCTGCACCACGTCTGTCAGGGCGGCTGACAGATTATCCAGGTTAGAAACGGCCGGTTCATGAGGGTTCAATACCACATGAAGGGGCACCGTTGCAGCAAAAAAGGATTCAAAACCAGCCACTTTTTCTAGCAGGGTGGCATGGCTTAACCCAATGTCAAAGATGTAGTTGCCACTCAACCGGGCCACATAAGCTGCAAAAGTGGTGGTGAGAAAGTCAGCAGTGGGGGTCATGTCGGTGGGCAAGGGCATGGCAGCCACCAGCCCCGCCCCATTGCCGGTTTGTGTCAGGGAGCGGTTGGCATAGGGAAGTTCGGGTGAGGAGAGGCCCGTGAGCCGTTTGACCCAAAACGCCTCTTGCCGGGCGACCATCTGGTTGAGGGCGGAGAGGTTTTCCGCCTGGTCATGGGGCAAAATGGGGAGATCATCCCCTTCGTTTAACCCCAAAACAGTCGCGGCAACGGTTTGACCGGAGGGTGAAAGGAGGTTGTGCAAAATGACATCGTTGCTGGCGGTGGCAATCTGGAGGGTTCCGCCAGAAACGGCCGTTACCGTGCCCGGATTGGCAATGGAGGGGGTGTCGGTGACTTCTAACGCAGGCACAAACCACACCCGTTCGCCCGCCAACAGCTTGGGCAGGGTTAAGGGGTTGGTGTAGCTGCCAAAGTTGAGGGCACGCACCAAAGCAGAGAGGGATTCGGCCGTTTCTTGCCAGTTAAGGACGGCAGCAGCAAACGGCCGTTTGAATTTGCCAAAATAGGTTTGTTCTGCCAGGTTTTGGGGGTGGCGTTGTTCCGTGCCACTGGTTAACTCGTCCACCAATTCTGGGAAGGTTTCCACTCCGGCTTCATAACATTTGACGTTTAAGGTGAAGGCTGTTTCGTTGTCGGTTATGGGAAAGAGGCGTTGTTTGAGGATTTCTCCTTTATCCACTTCGGCCGTCATGGTGTGCCAGGTAATGCCATGTTCCATTTCTTGCCCCATCAATGCCCAGGAAGTAGCATACAGCCCGGCATATTTGGGTAGTGGCCCATCGTGGAAGTTGATGGCGGCCTTGCGGGGCAGCATTAAAACATCGTTTGGAACAATAGCAAGGTTGGTAATGCTAAAAAAGTAATCAAAAGGGGTTTGCAAGGCATCGCGGTAATTTTTGGGGTCTAACACCAAAATGTGTTGCTGTTTGGCCCAATCGGTAATGAGTTTTTCGGCAGAGATAATGCCCAAAATGTGATGGCCGCGTTGCAGCAGCACGTCGGCGCATTGGACAAGCAGGGATTCTTCACCCATGATGTAACAGCTAAATGGTTGTTTCATATGTAAAACCTACCTGTTGAAAGTTGTCAGCAAACGGCCGTTTGTGGGGTCGGCCGGGCAAAACACCAACAACCACATGGTAAAACGAGAGTAATGGTAAATAAATAGGTCTGTTGTCCGGGAAATGGGGTTGTGTTCCCCAAACTCCTAATCAAGTTTGTCTAAATGTAACTGGAGGCTTTCGGCCAGCAGGTGCACATTGGCCCCAATCATGATGGCATGATGGGAGCCAGGAATCAAACAAGTTTCCACCCCACCTTTGGCAATTCGCCCCCAACCCATGTGCGGGTGGGGGTCGTCTTTGTAAATATCACCATACCCCTTGGTGGACTTAAACAAGGTAAGTGAACCAGTATACGGCTCCGGGTTATACAACTCCAGGGCGCGATGATTCGCCAGATACATGCGGCGAATACGGTCGTCTTTGGTCTGGCGCAGTTGTTGATCATCGTCGTCTACAGGGTCAGGCTCAGGCAAAACAGGTGTGGCCGGGGGTTTCCGGCTTATTTTTTGCCACATGGCCCGCAGATTTGCGCGCAGGCCTGTTCTGGCGCGGTGGCGCAACCGCAGAGAAAAACGGCGCAGGTACAAAAATAGTTCTTCTTGTTTTTGCGGTGATAGGAAAAGGAAACGGCCGATCCAGTGAATGCTCCGGTACACTGTTTTTAACACTGGTAATTGGGCGGGGGTGTCTATGATGGCTAGAAAAACCACCTGCTCTCCCTGGCGGGTAAGTTGCTGCGCCATTTCAAAAGCGACTACCCCTCCCATGGAGTAACCACCTAACAGGTAGGGGCCGTTGGGTTGGATTTTTTGCATCTCTTGGATGTAATAGGTAGCCATTTTGCCAACGGAGGTGAGAAGCGGCCGTTTTCCGTCCAGCCCTTGTGCTTGAAAGGCATAAAAGGGGCGGTCAGCTTTTAAGAAACGGGAAAGTTTGGTGAAGGCCAGGACGTGTCCACCCGCGCCATGTACACAGAAAAACGGCCGTTTCTCCCCCCGCCCCTGAATGGTCACCAGAGAAGCCCATCGGTCAATCCCTGCCTGGTCTTGTAACATCTGGGCCAGTTTAGCAATCGTTCCCGCCTCGAACAGAGCTGCCAACGGCAAATAGGTACCTGTCAACTTCTCAATTTGCGTAAAAACCCGTAACGCCTGCCAGGAACTTCCCCCCAGGTCAAAAAAGTTGTCATCAATCCCAATAGGTTTGATCCCTAACGACTCCTCCCAGATTTGCCGCAACTGTAATTCCAGGGCTGTCGAGGGGGAGATAACAGAACGACCTGTTTGCACCAAACCGTTGGCATGACCCCCCTTGGGCGTAGCTGCCAGGCGCAGGGCACTCACCACCTGGTCGGGGTTTGCCAAAAAAACGTCAATTAAACCCAAAAATAACTCAATGGTTTGATGCCGTTCTTCCTGGGTAAAAACATCCTCATGAAAATCAAAATTGAGGAGGAAAGTGCCCGAATCTGCCATATCGTGAACGTGTAGAGCGAAGGTATCTCCACCATGTTGTGGATGAACCAACTGCTGCGACACAGGCTGGCCTTGAAATTGGAGGGTGGCCCGGTGGTGATAATTAAACATCACTTCCGAAACCGGGTTCTGCAACACAATTTCCGAGCCATATTGATAATGAAGCAACACACGCTGTATCTCGCGGTTGACCTTTTGCATGAGCGAGACAAAGGTGTCGTCTGGAGTCAGGTCTATGGGCAATGGGCAAAACTCCAGCAATAAACCAATCATACCACGCAGGTTTTTGGTGGGGCGATTGTGGAAGGGCATCATGCTGATGAGGTGGTAATTGCCGCTTAAACAGTGCAAATGGGCAAAAAAGAGGGCTGTCAACAAATTAGAAATGGCTAATTGTTGTGTCAAAGTAGTGGGGTTGTATTGGGCGGCTGCCTGTCGCAGTTGATGTGTTCGTGTTGCGTCCAGCTGGTAAGAGATGCGCTGAACACGGGAGGATTTTTTGACGGCAGAACGGCCGAAAAACTGTAACGGCTCACGTTTCTGGGCCAATCGTTCTTGCCAATACGCTTTTGCTTTGGGATAACGGCTTGAAGTGGCAAAAGACCGCTCAAAAGCTGCGTACTCTTCAAAAGAGGTAAGTGGCAACAACGCCACCAATTCCCCCTGGGATAACCGTTCATAAACCGCCAATACATAGTCATACGTCAAAAAGCTAGAAGCCGCGTCGGTGATCAGGTGGTGCTGGTTTAAGTACCACACATAACGAGCCGGAGCCACTCGAATGAGAGCCGTATCAAATAGACACTTCCCGACATCCAGAACCATCACAG
>CAZPEJ010000318.1:2837-6268 GCA_964585465.1 uncultured Ardenticatenaceae bacterium | reverse complement strand
GATACGTTGTTGCCCATGATGAAAGAGGAAGAGTGGGATACAGTTATCTCCACCAACTTAAAAAGTGTTTTTAACTGTAGCAAAGCCGTCTTGCGTCCTATGTTGCGGCGCAAACAGGGCGGCCGTATTATCAACATCTCCTCGGTGGTGGCGTTGATTGGGCAGGCGGGGCAGGCCAATTATGCGGCTTCTAAAGCAGGGATTATTGGGTTCACTAAATCTATGGCAAAAGAGGTGGGTGGACGGCAAATTACGGTGAATGCTGTGGCCCCTGGATTTTTCCCCACTGCGTTAACGGCCGTTCTCTCAGAAGAAAATGTCAAAAAGTCCCTCGAATTTATTCCACTGGGTCGCTGGGGAGATTTGTCAGAAGTGGCTTATCTGGTAACATTTCTGGCATCCGATAAAGCCGCCTACATTACCGGACAGGTGATTAGTGTAGATGGCGGCATTGCGATGTAATCGCTGCGATGTAATCGCTGCAATGTAATCACTGCAATGTAATCGCGGTATACAAACGGTTATGAACGAAGAACGTCAAAGCATTGGTCGAATCGAAGTAGCCCCAGAGGTTTTAGCCACTATTGCCCAATTTGCTACCTTGCGGGTAGAGGGGGTAGTGAAATTAGTATCGGCCCCGGCCGATGTGGGGCGGTTGTTTCGCCGTGAAGCCAGACATGGACATGACGGGGTGTTGTTGGATTTGCAGGGAAATAAGGTCAAATTTGATATTTACGTTATAATGACACCACATGTCAATATTTTGGAAACCAGCCGGGCGGTACAAACGGCCGTTTTAGAGGCCATTGACACCATGGTTGGGATTCCGGTAGATGCGGTTAACATTCATGTAGAGGATGTCATTTACTCTCAGGGTGAATCAGGATAGGGCGCAAGAGCCATGAAAACCAGACGACGCGCTCGGCGAGTGACCCTCGAAACACTTTACGAATATGACATCGCCAGCCATGATCCTGACGAGGTCTTGGAGCGGCGGCTGGAAGAAAGCCCGATGGAACTGGCTGGAGTTGAGTTTGCCAAACGGCTGATTCGTGGGGTAATTGACCATCAAGAAGATATGGATCGCCTCATTACCCGTTATGCCCCCGAATGGCCGCTAGACCAAATGGCCGTCATAGACCGCAACATTCTCCGCATTGCCATTTTTGAATTTCTGGTAGATGCAGAAACCCCCGTAAAAGTCGCCATAAACGAAGCCGTTGAATTAGCCAAAACCTATGGCTCCGACAGTGCCCCCCGATTTATCAATGGCGTTTTGGGAACATTGGCAGATCAAATTCCCGATTTACGCCAAGAGTTGGTGGTGGCTGTTCCATAAGGCTTTACCTTGAAGCCTATAAAACTTAGATTTTCATGACCTCCATTCGTTGTTTTACTCCCGAAGGCAACCCTGTTTTAGTAGAAGAAAAAAATATCGTTTTTCGCCCCGCCGCTTATGGCATCTTGATTGAGCAGGGGGTACTGTTTTTGTTGCGCCAGCCGGAAACTGGTTTGTTGTATCCACCAGGAGGGCTGGTGGCGGCACACGAAACACCTGCTCAACATGTACGAACTTTTTTTCGCCAGCTAACGGGGATGATGCCTTTGTTAGGCCCGATGTTGTTTGTGGAGCAGCGATATGAGGTGTTAGAGGGAAAGGCGTGGCAATTATCTGTTATGTATTATGCCCTGGAACGGCCGTCTGCCTCGGCCATGACCCCGGCCGGGAATCAGCAACAAACCGAATGGATAGCTCTATCTGACCTGCGCCGCGAACAGTTACAATTTGGTTACGAAGCCATTCAGGCAGCCCGGTTGCGTTTGCAACTGGTCAATGGAGGGTAACATGAAGGCAATTCTTCACACTCAATATGGCCCATCCCGTCTTTTGCAATTTGCGGATGTAGAAAAACCAACCCCCAAAGATAAACAAGTTCTGGTCAAGGTACACGCGGCATCTATCAACGCCGCAGATTATCGCATCTTGGGAGCCAGTCCGTTTTTACAACGTCTGTTGGCGGGGGGTGCCCGCCAACCCAAAGAGCCACGTATTGGCTCCGACGTGGCCGGGCGAGTAGAAGCGGTTGGGGAAAATGTGCAACAGTTTCGCCCTGGGGATGAGGTGTTTGGGTGTGCAAAAGGCTCTTTTGCTGAGTATGCGCTTGCCAGAGAGATGTTTTTAGCCCCGAAACCTGCCAATGTCTCTTTTGAGGTTGCGGCGGCTGTGCCTGTGGCGGCTCTCACGGCTCTCCAGGGGTTGCGGAATGCCGGTGGCATTCAGTCGGGGCAAAAGGTGTTGATTCAGGGTGCCTCCGGTGGGGTGGGCATTTTTGCGGTTCAGCTTGCCAAACTGTTGGGGGGAGAGGTAACGGCCGTTTGTAGCACTCGCAATTTGGATATGGTACGCACACTGGGCGCAGACCAGGTGATTGATTACACCCAAGAAGACTTCACCCAACAACCGCAGCGTTACGATCTAATTTTGGCGGTGAATGGGTATCACCCCCTATCTGCTTATAAACGCGCCCTGACCCCGCAAGGAACTTACATTTGTGCTGGTGGCACCCTGTCCCAGTTTTTCCAGGCTATGCTGCTGGGGCGTGTCATGTCCAGAGAAGGGGGCAAAACGTTAAAGAGTATGGGGATAGCCAGAGTGGTGCAGCAGGATTTGGTTTATCTGGCTGAATGTTTAGCGGCAGGCAAAATCACCTCTATCGTTGATCGGCGTTACCCACTGAACCAGGTGCCTGAAGCCATCCAATATATCGAAGAAAAACACGCCCAGGGAAAAGTGGTTATAACAATGGTATAAACCGGATAGTTTTTTAGAGATTGGAGGTTACCAATCTCCAACCTGTAATTCTTGAATAACTTGTTGGGTGATTTGGTGGGGTGTTTGATGATGCAGGGTGAGGGTTAGCTGGGCGAGTTGTTGGTAGATGGGGTGTCGCTGGGCCAGGAGTTCGGATAAGGAACGAGACGGATCGTCGGGATAGGGAAAAAAAGGGGGGGTGCCGTTTGCCAGGATTCGGGTTAATAAAATGTCGGGGGCAACTTGTAAATAAATGAGGATGCCAGCCTGGATGAGTAGGGGGTGATTGATAGGGTTTAGAGGAAGCCCGCCACCGGTTGCCAGAACAAAATCGCCGGGTTGTTCGAGCAAGGTGTGTAACACGGCCGTTTCCAACCCCTGAAAATAAGAACGGCCGTATTGCTGGAAAATTTGCCGAAAACTTAACCCCTCCCCGCTCTGGTACAGGTGCAACTTTTCTACTTCATGATCACTATCTAAAAAAGGGATGTTTAACTGTTGCGCCAACAGCTGCCCCACCGTCGTTTTGCCACACCCCTTCATGCCAATTAAGATGAGACGCATTGTTTTGGCTATTAGCAGTTAGCTGTCAGCTTTCAGCAAAAAGCTGACGGCTGAT
>CAZPEJ010000318.1:0-2737 GCA_964585465.1 uncultured Ardenticatenaceae bacterium | reverse complement strand
CCATTTCAGTGACATAGGTTTCAAATGATTTTTCTACCATCTGGGCATCGGAGATAACAGTTTCCCCGGCTGCGCCCAGACCGGCTACCGAAAAAGCCATCACCATGCGGTGGTCATAATAACCGTTGATGTTGGCCCCGTGCAGCCGCCAGGTGCCATCCTGGTGAATAACCAGGCCATCTTCCAATTCGGTGATTTTGGCCCCCATTTTGGTCAATTCGGTACAAACGGCCGATATACGGTCACACTCTTTCCAACGGGCTGTGAGAGCATTTTTGATAATCGTCTCCCCCTGGGCATAACAGCCAGCCACCGCTACGGTCATGACCTGGTCTGGCAAGTTGTTCATATCCACCTCAACCCCCCGTAACTGGCTGGAACGAGCAGTGAGGCAATTTTCTTCAATGGTCAGGTCAGCCCCCATTTGTTGCAAAATATAAATCACCTGTTTATCCCCATAAGGGTCTTGTAAATCCATGCCACGCACCTGCACCTGCGAGTGGGGTGTGATGAGGGCAGCCAGCATCGGATACCCCGGAGCCGACCATTCGGCCGGAATCACTGCATCAAATGGGCGAGGTGGTTGGTTGCCGGGAAAGTAGTAATGGTCATGGGTGCCACCCACGTTTTCAAACTGTAAACCCACTTTATCAAACCAATAAAGCAGCAGGTCAATGTAGGCGGTTTCGCCGGGGCTGTCTACGTAGATGTGAACGGGTTGTTCGGACAGTGCAGAGGCAATCAGAACACTAAACACTGGTTGGCAACCGATTCCATTCATGCGGGTTTGCCCGCCGTTGACCCTGCCCTTAAAAACAAAGGGAGCCATGCCATCTTCTTTGGTGGAAATGACCGTAACCCCTAACTCTTGAAACGGCCGAATAAAGTGCTGGGTAATTTTCCTTAACGTTCGCAGCGATTCATCCCCGGTGAGAACTGTCCAACCGGGGCAGGCAGCAGCAACCCCGGCCACAAAAACCAACATGGTGCCAGAGTTGTTGACGTTAATCACATCTTCTGGAGTGTGTAATTTGCCACCTGTGCCCACTACGCGGAAAACAGAGGGTTCAACTTCGTCAATGGTAGCCCCATACATTCGCATCGCTTTGACGGCTTCGTGCCAATCGCTGCTAATTTTGGGGCGGCGCACATAGGAAGTTCCGTCTGCCAGAGCAGCCAAAATGAGGGCGCGAAAGGAGTGGGTTTTGGAGGCGGGCATGGAGATGGTGCCGCGTATGGCTGGACTGGGTTTTACTTTCAGGTAACGCATGGTGTGGGGTGTATTGCGTATCAAATCACACACAACACACCATAAAATTTATCCTTTTTTCAGGTGGTTGATGAGTTGCCGCAGCCCTTCATAGTAGCTGTGTTCTTTCAGACCAACCACTTGACCGATTCGCACATCGTCCAGGATATTAACGGCCGTATTAACCCCCGTCTTGTGAATATCGGACAGGTGTACTTCCATCACCGGTTTGCCCAGGTCAATGAGGGCTTGACGGAAGCTGTAGGCGTAACGAATTAACGCTCCCGGGTTAATTAACACCCCATCGGCCGCCCGCGAAGTTTCTGTTTGCACATAATCAATGAGAAACCCCTCATGGTTGGATTGGAAAAACTCTACCTCTACACCCCCTTCTGTGGCTATTTGGTGCAGGGTGTGGTTGATTTCCATCATCGTGATGGTGCCATATTTCACGGGGTCTCGTTTGCCTAACAGGTTCAGGTTAGGGCCGTGAATAACCAGGATACGCACTTAACCGCTCCCTACTTTGCGGGTGCTTTGGGTCATGGGTTTGTGTTCGGTGACGCTGCCGGTAGGGGTTTTGCCACCACCCAGGCGGTTTTTCAAACCACGAGCCGCTTTTTGTACCAGTTTGTCGGGGCGCGAGCTATCGAGGCGGGCAACGGGAGGGCGGTCGTGTTGGGTGGCTTGTTCCAGGGCGTGGTGGATGATAAGGTGGTTATGGCGGCGCAAAAAGGTGGTGGGGTCAGAATCGGCCGTTTGTGCGGCTTCCATCTTCTCCTGCAAATCGGCGATTTCGGCTTTGGGCAAATAAGCGGCCGTTGTGCTGAATTCCAGACGATTGTGAACGGGCAGCAACCGTGCCAAGATGAGTTCCCCCACCTGCACATTGCCATGCCCGGCTGGTTCATACACATCAAAGGTTTCCCCGCTAAAAAAGTCGCGCAAGTGCAACGTTTGCCCATCATACCCGGTGAGTTCATACGCCCCGGCAGGCGGCGCACTCATCCAACTATCCAGGACTTGCTGTTGGTAAACAGACAAATTTGGATACCGTTCGGTGTAATAGGTTTCCAACACCCGCGCCCCTTCCGATGGTTGATAATCGAAAACAAACCAATCAAAAAAACGTAACGCCTCTGGCATACTCATCTCTTCGGCGTTGTCTGCTTCATACAGGTTATTCCAGTAAAAAGGGAGGGCCTGGGCAAAAACATTGGTGAATTGTTCCTGGCGGGCAAAACTCATCATATCGCGGCGCAGAAAACGGGCAGCTTCACCCCAGGCGCGTTGTTCCTGCTCTGCCTGTTGGTCTTCTTTCATGTGGCACTGTTTATACTTTTTCCCACTGCCACAGTAACAGAGGTCGTTGCGTCCCGGTTTATCCATATACTACCTCCTGGGAGATGGTTGATATTGCGTATTTGGTGAGCGTCTAAAAATAACTTCCTGTTTTTGTTCGTAGTAACCGCTTCAGCGGTCTGGACG
>CAZPEJ010000317.1:0-6292 GCA_964585465.1 uncultured Ardenticatenaceae bacterium | reverse complement strand
ATGGGAAGTCGAGTATTATCCGTTTATCCGCTTTTCATCCGATGCCGTAACCATTCCATGATTAAATCTGTCAGTCAACCAGCATCAGGAAGTGTAGGGTGAAACGTAAAACGTGAGCTTAGACCTGCAAGTTATTGAAAAATCGTTTGATGGTAAACCTGTGTTAAGGCAACTGTCGTTGCAGATAAACCAGGGGGAAATTGTGGTGTTGCTGGGGCCAAGCGGTTGCGGCAAGACCACGTTGCTGCGGTTGATTGCCGGGTTGGAAACACCCGATAACGGCCGAATCCTCCTTTCCCACCAGGATTTAACGGCCGTTCCCGTTCACCAGCGTGGTTTTGGCTTTGTTTTTCAAGATTACGCCCTTTTTCCACACAAAAATGTTTTTCACAATGTAGCTTTTGGTTTACGCATGATGGCCTGGTCACCTGGTCACATTCAGGCGCGGGTGCAAGAGGTGTTGGCTTTAGTTGGGTTAAGCGGGTTTGCAGAACGGCCGATTCACGAACTGTCCGGTGGAGAGCAGCAGCGTGTAGCCCTGGCCCGTTCGTTGGCCGCCAAACCCCGTTTATTGCTGTTAGATGAACCATTGGGGGCGTTAGACCGGGCCTTGCGCGAACGGCTGATGTTAGATTTGCGGTTTATCTTGAAACAAGCGGGTGAACAAGATGGCACAACGGCCGTTTATGTGACCCACGATCAAACAGAAGCCTTTGCCATTGCCGACCGGGTGGTGGTGATGAATAACGGCCGAATTGAGCAACAAGACACCCCTCATCAACTTTACCAACACCCGGCTACCCCCTTTGTGGCTCGTTTTTTGGGCATGGAAAACCTGCTCACCGGCCAACTGGTCACTGTTGACCCCCCACAAGCCGAAACGGTTATCGGCCGTTTGCACATCGCCCCACTCCCCCACCCCGTTACCTTGCCCCACACCCTGTGCCTGCTCATTCGCCCCGAAGCCGCCCGCCTGGGCCACACCGGCCCCAACCTGGTGACACTGACTTTAGAAACCAGCTCTTTTCGGGGGCGGTATCAACTGGTGACGTTCGTCCACCCGGCCAGCCAAACCACCCTGAAACTGGAACTGGATTCGGCCGTTTCCCTGCCCCCGCCCGGCACCCCCCTCACCCTTTCCCTCGCCACCAACACCATCCTCCCGTTAGAAGCATCTTAGATAACCAAACTCCCCATTGCTATACCTGCTCTACCAATCGTATAATGTCCCGACGTGACATTTGACTGAGGAGATTAAAGATTAAACAATCCCTAATCTCTAAATTATTAACAGTCAAACCCTGAGGAAACACAACATGGATAGTTCAAATTTATTGTGGATGATAGGTGGCTTTTTGCTCGTATTAACCCCCATCGTACTGGTACACGAATTAGGCCACTTCTGGGCTGCGCGCCTGACAAATATCCGCGTCGAAGAGTTTGGTTTGGGGCTGCCGCCCCGTGCTGTTACCCTGGCCGAACGCAACGGCACCATTTACTCCCTTAACTGGATTCCCCTGGGCGGTTTTGTGCGCCCGGCCGGTGAAGACGACCCTTCTATACCCGGTGGCCTGGCTGCCGCTTCCAAAAGTGCCCGCTTTTTTGTCCTGGCGGCCGGGGCCGGGGCCAATTTTCTTATGGCCCTGGTTGTTTTTTGGATTAGTTATCTCGTCGGTGCCCCGGCCGTGATGATTTCCGAAGTCAACCCAAATTCCCCAGCTGCCCTGGCCGGGTTGCAAGCCGGAGATGTCATTTTGGAAGTTGACGGGGAAAAAGCTGATAACACCCGCATTATTTCCGCCCCCATGTATGAAAGAGGGGGGCAATCTGTTGAATTACTCATTTTGCGGGCTGGCGAAGAGATGACCTTAAACGTTGTGCCACGCCTGATTGGTGAGTATGACCCAGAGGTAGAAGGCCCTCTGGGAGTCTCGTTAACGGCCGCCCAGACAGGCGAACGTGTCACACGCAACCCCCTGGAAGCGGCCGTTGACTCAGTTCGTTCTGTTTTTGACATCATCGCCCTCACCGTGCGGGTGCCTGCCATGCTGGTGCGTGGGGAAATCAGCCCAGAAGAAGCCAGACCTGTCAGCATCGTCGGCATCAGCCAGATTTCCGGCCAGGCTGTTGAAGCCACCGCCCAAAACGGCAACCCCTTCCCCATTCTGAGCATGATAGCCTTCATCAATGTAGCATTAGGGTTTACCAACCTGCTGCCCATTCCTGCCCTGGATGGCGGCCGAATTTTATTTGTCCTCATTGAAGCTGTGCGTGGTCGCCGGGTTCCTCCCGAACGCGAAGGCATGGTGCATATCGTCGGCATGATTGTCCTGCTCTGCCTGATGGTGTTGATGATTGTACAAGACATCGTAAACCCCATTATTCCATTTTAACGGCCGAAGTGCTGGCTGTTATGTTTCCTGCTTAAATCATGAAAAAGAAACCAACCAAAGAGTTACCCTTTGCCGATATTTTAACGGCTTTGTTTACTCGTGAACCTGTTCCGATTCACCTGCTGTTTCACCTGTCCGACTTATTACCCGAAAATGTGGCCGCTTTTGCCCACCAATGGGAGTCGGTGACAGAGGAGCGGCGGCAAGTTTTGGTGCGCCACCTGGCTGACCTGAGTGAAGAAAACGCCGAAACCAATTTTGAAGCCATTTTTACCCTCTGTCTACAAGATAAAAACCCAGAAATACGAATTGCAGCCTTAGATGGCTTGTGGGATAGCAGCAATACAAAGCTGATTATGCCCATCGTTCACCTGCTACAAACCGACCCGCAACAAATGGTACGAGCGGCAGCAGCGGCCGCTTTGACCCATTATGTGTTGATGGCAGAGTGGGGGGAAATTCCCCTCCGTTTTTCGCAGCCCATCACCCAGGCGTTATTGGCGGTATACCGAGACGAAACCAACAGCCTGCCCTTAAAAAAGGCAGCTTTAGAAGCCCTCGGTGGCTCCAATCATCCCGACGTACCTGGGCTTATTGAAGCAGCGTATGAAAGTCATTGGTTTGAGTTGCAGTTGAGCGCGGTGTTTGCGATGGGCAATAGTGCGGATGCTCGTTGGTTGTCTACTATTATTGCAGAGATGTCTAATCCGGCGGTGGAAATGCGAGCCGAGGCGGCACGGGCGGCCGGGGCACTGGGCAAAAGTGATGCGTTGGAGGGCCTGGAGCAGTTGACGATGGATGAGGATCAGGATGTGGCTCTGGCGGCGGTGGCGGCTTTGGGGCAAATTGGTGGGGATGAAGCCTCCCGCATTTTGACCGAATTGGCAGAAGACCCGGAATATGAACATTTGTATGAGGCGATTGACGAGGCGTTAGAAGAGATTGATTTGTTCGCGGGGCAGTTTGAACTGTTTACCTGGTCTGAAAATGGGGATGGTTCGGATGAGGATGAGCTGCTGGATGAGGGGGATGAGTGAGTGCCCCAAAATAACCTCCTGTTTTAGACGCGCCAGATTTGCCAAACCTGGTGCCGTGATTAACCCTTGAATGACGTTTTAACTGTTTTACAAGAAAATATCTTGCCCATTTTTGTGGTGGCGGGGTTTGGGTTTGCCATGCGTCGCTGGTTGGGGGTGGAGCAACGGCCGTTTTCCACCATTGTTCTCAACTGTCTCAGCCCGTGTCTGGTTTTTTCTTCCCTGGTGAGTTCGCAGCTATCGGGGGATGAACTGGGTAAACTGGCTGCTTTTACGGTTCTGACCATGTTGTGTATGGGGGTAATTGGGTGGGGTGTGGCGCGAATCGGCCGTTTCTCTCGCCAAGATACCGTTGCCCTGCTCATTGTGCTTATGTTTGTGAATGGGGGGAACTATGGCCTCACCCTGGCGCAACTCCGTTATGGCGAAGCAGGTTTGAGCCATGCTATTGTCTATTTTATTACCAGTACCATCCTGCTTTACACCGTTGGCCTCTGGTTGGCTTCCACCGGCACATTGAGCGGCTGGCAGGCGTTGACGCGACTGTGGCGATTTCCGGCCGTTTATGCCGCCGTTGCTGCTATGGTGGTATATGTTTTTCATTTAACCGTTCCGGCACCACTCCTGAAAGGGATTCAAATTGCTGGAGAGGGGGCTATTCCGGTAATGTTGTTGGTGTTGGGAATGCAGATGGCGGATTTGTCTGGGGGGTTAATCAAACACCTGGCAATTCCGGCGGTGTTGCTGCGGCTAGTGGTGGCCCCGTTGGTGGCGGTGGGGGTAGCTACCTGGTTGGGGTTGGCAGGAATCGGCCGTTCTACCTCTATTATCGAAGCCAGCTTGCCTCCCGCCGTGTTTACCATTATCCTGGCAACAGAATTTGATTTACAACCAACGGCCGTTACCAGTATTGTTCTGCTGGCAACCCTGTTAAGCCCGCTCACCGTCTCGGTTGTGATCACCGTTTTGGGGTTATGAACGTGAAAGTTGGTTATTTTTTACCGCAAAGGACACCAAGAGGGCAAAGAAGTTCCTTTTTCTCTGTGGTTAAACTTCTCCCTCTTTTTTGCCTCTGGCTGGTTCTGGCGGCCCCTGTTGGCGGGCAATCGGAGGAAGTTTCTGCTACGTCGTTTGCCGATTATGCCTTTGGGCAGATGATCCGGTTTTATTTAACAGCTGATAGCCAGAGCCAGATTCAAGCCGCTACCCTCTTTTTTCGTGCGCCAGAGTTTCCCAACACCTTTGTGCAGGAGTTATTGGTGCAGCCGGGGAATCAGGTTGCCCTGTCGTTTGAACAGGATTTGAACCAGGTACAACTGGCTCCCTTTACCACAGTCACTTTTTGGTGGGTACTACAAACGGCCGAAAGCCAGGATTTAATTATTCCTGAACAAACTATTGTTTATGAAGATGACCGTTTCCAATGGCGCAACGTGGCGCAAAACAATGTTACCGTTCACTGGACAGGCAACGACAACAGCCTGGGGCAAATTGCCCTGGATGTGGTGGCTGAATCCTGGCCGCGCCTGTTGGCTCTGGTACCAACGGAGGTCAGCGTGCCTCTGAACATCTACATTTATCCCAGTTCGGCCGATTTGCGGGCCGCCCTGCGCCTGACCGGACGGGATTGGGTGGGGGCACATGCCGCCCCGGAATTGGGGGTGTTGTTGGTAACGGCCGTTAACACCCGCACAGCGGCCACCGATTTACGCCGCACCCTGCCCCACGAAATGATGCACTTTTTGTTATACCACGCCACTGGCCCTGGTTATGGGCAACTGCCGGTGTGGCTCAATGAAGGGTTAGCCACCCTGGTAGAAGAGAACCCTACCCCCACTTATGAAAATTTGTTAGAAACGGCCGTTTCCGATAGCACTCTGCTCCCCTTTACCGACCTGTGCCGCGCCTTCCCCAGCGAAGAGGACAAAGCCCTATTAGCTTATGCCCAAAGCCTCTCCCTGGTGCGTTACCTCCAGGCCAACTACGGCAACCAAACCCTGCGCCAGCTAGTGGCCGCCTACGCCGACGGCGCCGACTGTGCATCGGGGGTGAACCGAACCTTCCCCCTTTCCCTGGAAGAATTAACTGATGACTGGCTGCAAGCGCAACAACCCCAATCCTCCCTGACCCAATTCTGGCGCACCAACCGATTGTGGCTGCTCTTGTTTACCGGCAGCCTTTTGTTTACCACCTTATTTATTTTGCATCCCATCAACCGCAAAACCACCCCATCCCCGACAGGATAACCTTTTTTTATGGCTAAGCGTAAAACCATTCCCAAAGACCCTGCTCGATTTGATGCCTTGTTTCGGCGTGGTACTGAGCTGCTCCATGAAGGAAAAATAAAACTGGCTACCCAGTTATTAGAACGTGCTTACCGCCTGCAACCCACCCATGAAGATGCGGCTATCAACCTGGGAGGGGCGTATATCCTGGGCAAAAAGTTCAAACAAGCGGTAACTGTGTTGCAACCTATGAGCCAGCAAGCCCCGGATCATGTGATGGTATGGATAAATCTGGGGGCGGCTTATCTGGGGAACCCGGTGCTTGCCACCCCAGAAGACCAGCAAAAAGCGATTGCTGCCTTTCAACAGGCCCTGCAAATTAACCCGGCCGCTCCCAATGTGGCCTATAACCTGGCCCTGATTTACCGAGACCGGCAAGAGACAGAGAAGGCGGTTTTTTGGTTGCAACAAGCGATTGAAACGAATCCGAATGATGGTGATGCTCGCAGAATTTTACAACGCCTGTTAACACAGCCGTGACATTTAGCGTTAAGGAATGAAAACTGAGATTGGAGATTAACAATTGGTTCAATCTCCAATCTCCAATCTCTAATCTCTTGTAGGTTATTTAATCCGC
>CAZPEJ010000316.1:0-6313 GCA_964585465.1 uncultured Ardenticatenaceae bacterium | reverse complement strand
GCGATCCTGTTCCCCTCGCCCCTCGCTCCTCGCCTCTCGCTCCTCACTCCTCGCTCCTCGCTCCTCGTTCCCCGCTCCTCGTTCCTCGCTCCTCGTTCCCCGCCACGCCGCATACACCAGTCCCAACAACCCCACCATCACCACCGGGCTGAGGCGAAAGGCGATGGCAACCGGGTAAAAAAGTGGGCCGTGATCAAAGGTGACGTTGCCCCAGAAAAAGGTGGGGCGCAGGGCTTCTTCCAGGTGTTGGCTGGCGCGATTAGTTGCCAGATCAAAGACGGCAACTGGTGAAACCCACAGGGCTGGAAAGAACAAAACGGCCGTTCCCACAAAAGCCCCAATCCACACCACCCCCTGCTGCATAATCCGCCAGAACGGTGTCTGCTGCCACCAGCCGTGACACAAAATAGACAAACCAGCTAACGGCGGCAGCAGCAAAGCAGGTGTTTTGGTAATGGCCGCCAGCCCAGCCAGCAACCCAGAAAACACCAACCACAAAAACTGGGCTGGTTCGGAGGCGTGGCGGGGTGTTGTTGGGTCGGGCATCAGCCCGGCCGCCAACGCCAGCAACGCCAGCAACACAAAAGTACTCATCAACACATCCACATGGAACAACCCCGACAACCCCACTGTGAACGGGTCGAGGGCAAGAAAAAAGGCGGCTACCTGGGCGGGAAAACGGCCGAAAACCCGCCCCATCAACCCACACACCCCCACAACCCCCAAACTATTCACCAAAATCACCACCAGCCGCGTGACCGTGAGAAAAGAAGCCAGATGCCGATAAGCCTCGATATTCTCTGGAATAAAGTAAGCCAGGTGCGTCAACCAGGTATAAGACTCCCGCGCCGCCGGAGAAAACAGCAGTTGCAGGGTAATCCCAACAACCCCACACCACACCGTCATCACCCCCGGATGCCCCGCCACCAACGTTCCGGCCCAATCCCCCGCCAGCAACGCCTGGCGAAACTGAACCGAACGGTACACCCAGATCAACTCATCCGGTGTCACATACCGTCCCAGAGCCACCAGGCGCGGCAACAAAACCACCACCCATAAAAGCCAAACAAACCATTTTCCGCCCCTTGCACCCGGCTCCCCGGCAGGTTCGGGCATCCTATTGTCAGCATGTTCATTACTCATGCCTACGGTTTTACCAGTTTTTTGCCCTATTTGCACTTGAGGGGGAAAAGATGAACTACGAATGGCACGGATGGAACGGATAAACGCAGATTCTTTTAACCTGAAACCTGAAACCCAGAGAGGGATTTAACCACGAATGGCACGGATGGAAGGGATGAACACGGATTCTTTTAACTCGAAACTCAAAACTCGAACCTCAAACCTCCCCCCCCTTCACCTCCCAACCGCGCAGGCCCGGCCGAAACGTGAGCATCAATACCGCCACCAACACCAAAACGGCTCCATTTAAGGCAATTGCGGCCGGGGTGCCCAAACTATCAGCACTGACCCCAATGGCTAACGAAGCGATGGGCTGCATCCCAAAACTAACCGAGGTAAACAAACTCAGCAGCCGTGCCCGCATATCAATAGGAGCAATCAACTGAATCAACCCCAGAGCCGTCGCAATCACCATAGGTGCCCCCATGCTGCCAAAAAACATGGTCAACATCGAAAGCGGCAACCAGGAAGTCCTGGAAAAGAGCAAAAACCACAACCCCATCCACACCAACGACACACCAATAATAACACCGGCGCGGGGGTGTGCCTGAGCAATTGGAGCGATAAACACCGTCCCCACTAATGCCCCCGCCCCCGATGCAGCCAGAACCAATCCCAATGTATCGGCCCCGCCGCGCAACACATCGCTGGCAAACGCAGGCATGATATTTAACACAGGCAACGCCAAAAAGGTGACAAATACCACAAACAAAATCAGGTCTTGCAGGCGCATATGGCCGCGCACAAAGCGAATACTTTCGCTCAATTCGGTACCTGCGCTGCCAGAGGTGGATTTGCGTGCCTGGGTAGCCCGCACAATGACCAGGCTAACAATCACCGCCAGAAAGCTGAGACCATTGAGCCAGAAGGCCAGGGCTGTTCCCAAACGCTCCACCACCAGCCCGGCAAAAGCCGGGCCTAACATGCGGCTCACTTGCAACACCATAGCGTTCATGTTGACGGCTTTGCGAATCTCTGCCATGCCGGACAAATCCCCCAAAAAGGCTTGTTGCGCCGGAAAGTCAAGGGCAGTTGACACCCCCAGGCAAAGGGCAATCAAGTACACATGCCACAGTTGCACCAGGTTTGTCTGGATGAGAAACGCCAACACAAACGCTAACAACATAGCGGCCGTTTGTGTGATAATCAATAATTTACGGCGATCTAACCGATCCGCCACCACCCCCGCCCATGGCCCCAACAACAAAATGGGCAAGGTGGCTAACATGCCCACAATCCCCAATGCTCGTTCCGACTGGCTGATCTCCCACACCACCCATCCCTGGGCTGTCACTTGTAACCAGGTGCCAATGAGAGAAACAGCTTGCCCACCCAGGTATATGCGAAAATTGCGAATCTTTAGCGGGGAAAAGCTGGCCTGAAAAGTGGTAAAAAATGTCATGAGTCCTCTACAGTGAAACGTAAAACGTGAAACATGACGGCTTTGATCGGTCACGTTTCACGTTGATGATGAGTATTCGATAGTTTGAGGCTGCTAATTATTACCCCAACCCGTAACTATACTTGCAGAGGGCATCCACTGACATTTTTATTGAGATTGGAGATTAGAGATTGGGGTTGGCAAATCCTTGATCTCCAATCTCTGATCTCCTTCAGCCTAAAACAACTTCCCACTTCTGTTCGTAGTAACCGCTTCAGCGGTTTGAACCGTTGTTAAGAACGGCCGTATTTCCTCAAAACTCCCACAATCGCCGCCGCCGCTATTCCGTGCATCACACTCAAAATAACTTTGGTGCTGACAGGTACCTCGGCAGGCAGACTAAAAGGGCCACCCAGCGAAAGCAGCAGAAAAACGACAGCCACGATTTGAAAGACACGAAAAGGGCGGGTGACAAATTTATCTAAAATGGCTAACAAAATGGTGGCCCCAATGGCAGGAACGGCCGATGTCAAAATGACCATTCCAGCCGTCACTGGCATCAACGGGGTTCCCGGCCCCTGTGCAAACACCATCAACTCCATTTGCAACACACGGGTGATAACGAACCAAAAGATGAGGTTTGCCACCACCGCCGAAACGGCCGCTATTCCCCCAGCCTGCCACAACTTACCTGTCGCCACTCGCTCGGCCGGGGTCGGATGATTTGTTACTGTAGACATCTTATTCTCCTTACAGTTCTTTGGGAACTCAGGGGGTTGGCAACCAATAAAACGTGATACGTAAAACGTGACCAGAGAAATTTCACATTTTACATTTTACGTTTCACGTTTCACGGCAAACCCTTCCTATTTAATGATCTGTGGCGTATCTGTTTTTACGCCATACACAATAATTAGACGGCTAACTAATAGGTCAAAAAAAGAGACTCACTCAGCTAAATTTTTCTGCAATTGCAGCAAAAAACGGCGCAACAATAACTTTTCTTCCAGCGTAAAATCGGCCGTTGCCTGTTCTTCAAACTGTTGCCACACCACCGCCACCGGCCCTTGTAAAGCCATCCCCTTCGCCGTCAGGTAAATCCGTGACACACGTTGGTCATCTACATCTTTGCGCCGTTCCACCAGGCCACTTTCCACCATCCGATCCAACATTTTGGTGATGGTAGCAGGCTGCACACACAGCTCATCAGCCACTTCGCTTTGTGTCAGGCCATCCTGGTGCCACAATTTGAGTAACAACATCTCCTGCCCCACATGCAAATTGAGTTGCGACAACAAATGGTTCGCTTTTTGCCGATGGGCTTTGCAAATTTGCGCCAGCAGATAATTTAAGGTTTCCTGAATTGTTTTGTTTTCCATTATTTAGCCGTCTAAATAAATTTAGCATGTAGACCAACAAAAAACAAGCTGTACTTTTGACCAGGCACGTACTCATCCATTACAATTCAGGGATAAGTTGTAGCCAGACATGCGATATTTTGATCTGTGGCAAAAGGTCGAGAGTTACGTCTTAAAACATCGTATGGCTCCAGAAAACCTACATTGTTAAAAGGATAAAAATATGTCAAAACCTGTTCGTACCGTTCTTATTGGGGTGGGTGGCATGGCTCGCCACCACATCCGGCAAATGTTAAAAATGACCGATCACACACAAATCACCGCTTTTTGTGAACCGTCGGCCTACATGTATGAAGAAGCGGCGAAGCTGTTTACGGCCGTTGGCCTGGAACCACCCCCTAACCAGCCCCACCTGCCTACCCTGCTGGCAGAACAGGGGCACAACCTGGACGCAGCGTTTATTATTACCCCCCACGCCTACCATTACGACCAGACCAAAGCGTGCCTGGAAGCCGGGCTGGATGTGCTGCTGGAAAAACCAATGGTCATGAACGCGACGGAGGCGCGTGGCCTGATTGAAACACGGGATCGCACCGGACGGTTGCTGGTGGTGGCTTTTCCGGGCAGCCTTTCGCCTCAAATCCGGCTGGCAGTGCGCCTGTTACGTTCAGGGGAATTCGGCCGTTTATTAACCATGAGTGGGGTGGTGTGGCAAAACTGGGGGCCAAACACAGCCAACACCTGGCGGCAACAACCCGAACTTTCTGGCGGGGGGTTTTTGTTTGATACTGGTGCCCACCTGTTAAACACCATTTCAGACCTGGCTGGTGAGGATTTTGCCGAGGTAGCTGCCTGGTTGGATCAAAACGGCCGTCCTGTGGAAACCCTGGCAGCGGTGATTGGGCGGTTAAAATCGGGAGCTTTGGTGACATTCCACGCCTGTGGCGAAGCCATCCCCTCGTGCGCCTCCGATATTCGTGTATTTTGTGAAAAAGCCATCCTGCATACGGGTGTTTGGGGCGAAAAGTTAGAAGTGCAATATATGGGCGACCAGCCTCCGGCCGCAATTCCTGTGTCCCCTTCGCTGGGGGTGTGGGAACAATTTTTAGCGGTAAAAAACGGCCGAATCCCCAACCCCAGCCCGCCAGAAATTGGCCTCCGCATGGCAAAACTATGGGATGCTATCCGCGCCTCCGCCGCCCAAAACGGAGTCCCGGTCACAATTTCATAAAAGATATGGGATGTTTTTAAGACCAGTGCAGGAGATTAGAGATTGGAGATTTTCCAATCTCCAATCTCTAACATTATCGGAATTAACTTTATGTCGCGCTGAGACGCTGAAAGGGAAAACGCTCTGCACCCCTGCGCCACTGCGCGAGAAACCTATTATCTACCGAGGTAAACCTATGACTATTCGAGTTACTATTTGGAATGAATTTCGTCACGAACAAACTAACGAAGCCGTCAAAAAACTGTATCCGGCTGGCCTGCACGCCCCCATCGCCCAACATTTGCAGCAACAAGGAATGCAAGTGCGGGTAGCCACCCTGGACGAACCAGAACATGGGCTGAGCGAAGCCGCCCTGGCCGAAACCGATGTCCTCATCTGGTGGGGTCACATGGCACACCACGAAGTCCAGGATGCCATTGTGACCCGTGTGCAAGAACGGGTGTTAGATGGTATGGGGCTGGTTGTGTTGCACTCCGGCCATTTCTCCAAAATTTTTCAACGCCTCATGGGCACCACCTGTAACCTCATCTGGCGTGAAGCGGACGAACGAGAACGTATTTGGGTGATTGAACCAGGTCATCCTATTGCGGCCGGGCTAGGGCCATACTTTGAGATTCCCCAGGAAGAGATGTATGGAGAACGGTTCGATATTCCTGCCCCAGACACCCTGGTTTTAATGAGTTGGTTTCAAGGGGGGGAACTGTTCCGCACTGGTTGTTGTTATCAGCGTGGCAAAGGGAAAATTTTCTACTTTCGCCCTGGTCACGAAACTTACCCCACTTATTACCAGCCTGAAGTGTTGTTAGTGATTGCCAACGGTGTGAAATGGGCTATTCCCCCTGGTGGGATGCCGGTTTCTTATGGCAATCGTGCCGCGCTGGAACCAGGGGTGTAGGGCGGTGTGTTGCGTATTGCGTAATGCCTGAAACGGAATACGCAATACGCAATTTGACGGTTTACGGCCGTTCTTTGTTTCACCCGCTTTTGCCCTGCCACGCCTATCCCAGCAATTCTTAATTTGGGAATCGCCATCGGTTGAAACTGATGGCTAACAAACCAAAAACGGGCGAGGCAATTGGGAGCGAATACCGTCTCTGCGTTCAACGCCTTTCCCAATTGCCCCGCCTCTACCAAATACCCCTTTCCCAATTGTCCCGCCCA
>CAZPEJ010000315.1:2605-6340 GCA_964585465.1 uncultured Ardenticatenaceae bacterium | reverse complement strand
CCTCTCTAATCCCAACCTGATTTATCCAGGCCAGGTACTCATCATTCCGGCGGGTGGCAACCCCCCGCCCGGCGGCACCCCACCCCCCACCAATACCACCTTTGAACTGGGCGGGCAAACTACCGGATTGGGCAACCGCGACCGCATGAATTACGCGGGTATGTCCTGGGTCAAAATCCAACACAAATGGCAGCCCTCAGATTCGGCCGATTCTCTGGCAGGCATCATCACCGAAGCCCATAATAACAACTTCAAAATTCTCATCAGCGTCACCGGAGCCACCCCCTACCCGGCCCCCGACAGCATAGATTTTAACGCCTTTGCCCAATTTGTGGGCAACCTGGCCCGCCTCGGCCCAGACGCTATTGAGGTTTGGAACGAGATGAACATAGATTTTGAGTGGCCCGCCGGGCAAATTAACCCTGCTGATTATGTCAATAGAATGTTGATTCCATCCTATAACGCCATCAAAGCCGCCAACCCGGCCGTAATGGTCATTTCCGGGGCTTTGGCTCCCACGGGTTTTGACAATGGCACCAACGCCTGGGCAGATGACCGGTATGTGCGTGGCATGGTGCAGGCCGGGGCCACCAACTACCTGGATTGTATTGGCGTACACCACAACGCCGGGGCCACCTCCCCTTCGTTGACAGTCGGCCACCCAGGCGGCTCGCACTATAGCTGGTACTTCTTCCCCACCCTCAATGTCTACTACAATGCCTTTGCAAGCAGCCGGAAGGTATGTTTTACCGAGTTGGGTTATTTGTCTGGGGAAGGGTTTTCCGGGCTGCCGGGCGGTTTTAGCTGGGCCAGTGGCACCTCGCTGGCAGAACACGCCCAATGGCTGGCAGAGGCGGTCAGTCTCTCCCGCCAGAACAATAAAGTACGTTTGTTGATTGTGTACAACGTAGATTTCACCCATTATGACCCAAATGGCGACCCACAAGCCGGGTATGCCATGATTCGCCCAGATGGGAGTTGTCCAGCCTGTGACACGCTTCACGCGGTGACGGGCGGCAGATAAGAGGGTGTTGAAGGGGATTCAGAGATTGGAGATTCGAGATTGGCAAATCTCTAATCCCTAATCTCCAATCTCATAATAAAAACGTTAGTTTATGCCCTCTATAAGTATAGTATGGGAGGTTGTTATGAAAGTCAGCCGAATTTTATCTACAAAAGGATCAGATGTTCTCACCATTGGTGCGGCGCAAACGGTAAAGGAGGCGGTGCATTTGCTGGCACGGCACAACATTGGGGCGTTGGTGGTGGTGGGGGCGGCGGATGAACTGTTGGGGATTGTTTCTGAACGGGATATTATCCGGCACATGGCCCAAAATGAGCAGGTTCTTTCCCGGCCGGTGATAGATGTGATGACCCGTGAAGTGGTAACAGGCACCCCCCAGGATGATTTGATGTCTATTGCCCACACCATGACAGAAAAGCGGTTTCGCCATCTGCCTATTTTGGAAAAGGGTAAGCTGGTGGGCATGATTTCGATTGGTGATGTGTTAAAAACACAGCGTGATTATTATCGCGGTGAGATTGACACCTTAGAAACACAAATTTTAGCGGATGAATCTTGACATAGGAGCATTGCAATGTCTCAAGTTGGCAGTGCCACAACTCCCCTGCGTGTGGCGATTATTGGTGCAGGGCCGGCTGGTTTTTATGCCGCCGAGCATTTGTTCAAACAAAATAAAACCATTGAAGTAGATATGTACGACCGTTTGCCCACTCCATATGGGTTGGTGCGGGCGGGTGTGGCCCCCGATCATCAAAAAATTAAGTCGGTGACGAAGGTTTTTGATAAGGTGGCCTCCCGTCCCCAGTTTCGCTTCTTTGGCAATGTGGAATTGGGTAAACATATCACGGTGGCGGAGTTGCGCCGTTTTTACCACCAGATTGTGTATACCACCGGGGCGCAAACGGACAGGCAGTTGGGCATTCCGGGGGAAGATTTGCTGGGTAGCCACCCGGCCACTGAGTTTGTGGCCTGGTATAACGGTCATCCTGATTATCGGGATTTGCAATTTGATTTGTCGCAAGAAAGAGCGGCCGTTATTGGGGTGGGTAATGTGGCGGTGGATGTGGCACGGATTTTGTGTCGCACACCAGAGGAGTTGATGAAAACAGACATCGCCGATTATGCGTTGGAGGCTTTGCGCCATAGCCGCATTAAGGAGGTGTATATGTTGGGGCGGCGCGGCCCGGCTCAGACAGCATTTACTCTGCCGGAGGTGAAGGAACTGGGTGAGATGGCGGATGCCGATGCGCTGGCGATTTCGGCTGAGGTGGCGTTGGACGAATTGAGCCAGGCTTCATTGGCAGATTCGGCCGATAGAGGTACCGTGCGAAAAATTGAGGTGTTACAAGAGTATGCCCGTCGCCAGCCAAGCGGCAAATCGCGCCGGTTGATGTTCCGTTTTCTGGTTTCTCCGGTGGCGTTGACAGGTGATGCCAATAACCAGATTGTAGCGATGAAAATTGTCAAAAATAAGTTGGTGCGGAGTGATAGCGGTACGCTGCAAGCCAAAGCGATTGATGAGTTTGAGGAGTTGCCGGTTGGATTAGTTTTCCGCTCCATTGGTTACAAAGGGGTGCCGTTGCCGGGTGTGCCGTTTCATGACAAGTGGGGGGTGATTTTGAACCAGGAAGGGCGGGTGATTGATGCAGAGACAAAACAGCCAGTGGTGGGGGAGTATACGGCGGGTTGGATTAAACGTGGCCCTAGTGGGGTGATTGGGACAAATAAACCGGATGCGGTGGAAACGGCCGATCACATGATGAGTGATTTGACCAATGGGGCTGTCTTGAACCCGGAGGAGAGTGACAAAACGGCCGTTGAGAACTTCCTGCGTTCTCGTCAATCCCACATCTTCTCCTATGACGACTGGTTAAAACTCAACGCCCTGGAAGAAACCAGGGGGGCCGAACAAGGCCGCCCACGCCTGAAGTTTACCCGCGTGGCGGACATGATTGAGGCGTTGGGGTGAAGGTATTGCGGATTGCGTAAAAGAATCCGCAATACGCAATAACTGTTCACTACCCACTGTCCACTGTTCACCGTTCACTGTCCACTGTTTACTGTCCACTGTTCACCGTCCACTGTTCACTAAAAAATGTTTCGCCTCATCTGGTCATACCTGATTTACACCTGGGGAGGGTTACACCGCTATTTTGGCATTCAAAACGGCATGAAGAACGAGTTTGAGCGGGCGGTGCATTATTTTAGCCGGGCGTATGAGATTGATTCCAGTTTTAAGCGGGCGCGGCGGGAGCGGGGAATTTTGCTGTGGCGGGAGTTGCGCCGTTTTGATGAGGCGTTGCAGGATTTTAACGCTTTGTTGCAGGAAGACCCGGCCGACGCAGAGGCTTTGTTTAATCGAGCCATGACCCATCAGGAAATCGGCCGTTCCCAGGCTGCCCTGGATGATTTTGCCGCTTACCTGCTGCTGCCCGCCGCCCAAAACCGCGACGAAGCCCGCCGCATGATGGCATTGATTCAGTCCCTGCTGGCTGAGATGTGACATTGAATGTGGGACACGGTTTCGCGGATAAAATAGACGTTGTCGGGAGCAACTTTATCTCGCGCAGAGGCGCGGAGGCGCAAAGAGGGAAAATCCCCGTTTCCTGTGTTTTTGCGCGAGAAACCTTATTTCCGATAAACACCAACAACCAAACCCGCGCCAACCCGTTCCACCCGCGTCACCCGCGTTCCATTTCCCCCACAAAATA
>CAZPEJ010000315.1:0-2505 GCA_964585465.1 uncultured Ardenticatenaceae bacterium | reverse complement strand
ATTTCGGCGGCCGTTTGTTCCAGGTCGGCAAAGCTGCCGACAGGGGCCATGAGCTGCAAAAATTGGACTACTGAGTCACTTTGTTGGCGAATTTGCCGCACCAGTGGCCCGATGGGGTCTTCTCCGGTGGCTCCTGGTTCGTCGGCATAGGCCCCATAAAAGGCGAAATATGCCTGGTTGAGTTTACGGATGGTGTAGCCGTTGCTGATGAAGTAGCGGCGACGGGCTTCCATATAAAATTCGGCCGTTTCCACCTTTCCTTCCTCCAACAATCGGTCTACCGTGCGCCGTGTCTCCGCCATTTCCGCATTAAAGTTAAAAGGGGGCGGGGTATTATTTTCCGGGGGCGTTTCGGCGGCGGTTATGGCCGGGGGTGGGACAAATTGTGGGTAATACCGTTCGATCACCAACGCTCCCACCTCCTTGCCGATGATGGAGGCGACTGTTTCGTTAATAATTCTTACCTGTGGGTTGCTGTAGTTGAGACCTAACGGGTGCAGGTCTAAATAGTGGTGTGTCCACTCGTGGGAAGTGACTTCAGCCAGCCAGTTGATATTACTGGTTTCTTGCACCATGGCCGGGTAGGTTGCCAATCCCCCAATGGGGACAACCAGAGCTGAAAGGTTGAGGGAATCAAAAACGGCCGTTTCCAGGGTTTCTTGTTCTGGGGCGGTCAACCCATGCACCAGAGGCACCTGATACTTTCGCTCAATGTGGTCGCGGGGCGAGACCATCAACATAAATGGCAACGGGGTCATGTGCATTAACACAGGCGGCCAGGGTTGCCCCACCTGGCGAATACCCAGGTCGTGTAAAACGGTGGCCACCTGATCCTGAAGAATGGCTTCGGCCAGGGGTTGCAGCCGTTCCAGTTCGGCCCGTTTCTGGTTTAATTGTTGTTGCAAATCGTTGGTGGCAGCGGCAGGATCGGCCGTTTGTGGGTCTGCATACGTGGCATTGATTTCGGCCGTCACCTGGTTCACCTGCTGAACCACCTGCAAATAATCCAATACCACCTGCTGACGTGTCTCTTCATCCAGAAAAACATGCCCCTTTGCCAGCAGCGACTCCCCTTTTACCCCAATCGCCCCCAACTCCCACACCAAAAAATCAAACTGACGCAGCCCCACCAGGCTATACAGCCGATGTCGCTCGTCCCCAAAAGCAGGCCATTCGGGGGCCAGCAGGAGCAGCAAAACCACTCCCAACAATAAAAACCTCAACAGACGAAACAGGTTTTTCCACCACACAAAAGAAATCATAATGAAGTTGCCCCTTTCCTACAATCTTTTCTCATCAGGTTCGTAATTCCTACGTCAGCGGGTTTGCTGGTTAGAGCCAGAACGACCAACCAGGGTTTTCGTTTTCACACGGATTCAGATAAGATTCCCCCGCACAGGCACAGAGGTTTTTTGCTACTGCAAAACATACAAAACGCGCAAAGATTTTCTTTTTTCTCTGCGCTTCCGTACCTCTGCGTCAGCTAACGAAAGATAGGTGGTACAAGGATGATGCGTTTTTTGGTGACAGGTGGGGCGGGTTTTTTGGGGTCAGCATTAGCAAACCAACTGGTGTTAGATGGGCATCAGGTGCGGGTGTTAGATGATTTAAGTAATGGTAACGCGGGGTATTTACATTCGGCCGTTTCTTTTACACAAGGTGACATAGACAATATCCCGCTGCTCTGGTCGTTGCTGCAAGGGGTGGATTGTGTCTATCACCTGGCGGCGCGGGTGTCGGTGGCCCAATCCATGTTACACCCCCGCGATTACAACCGGGTGAATGTGGGGGGAACTGTAAGTTTGATGGAAGCGATGCGGGACACAGGGGTGAGCCGGGTGTTGTTTACTTCCTCCGGGGCCATTTACGGCCGTCAACCTGACCAACCCGTTCGTGAAGAAAACACCCCTCACCCCGATTCCCCCTATGCCGTCAGCAAGTGGGCTGCCGAACAATACATTCACACCATTGGCGAGTTGTGGGGCATTGAAACGGTGGCTCTGCGAATTTTTAATGCCTATGGCCCCCACCAAAGCCTGCCACTATCCCACGCGCCGGTTGTGCCGCGTTTTTTGCAACAGGCATTAACGGGTGGATCGCTGGTTTTATTTGGAGATGCCCAGCAAACCCGTGACTTTGTTTATGTGACCGATGTGGTGGCGGCATTGGTAACGGCCGCTACAGCCCAGGGGATTAACCGCCAGGTGATTAACATAGGCAGTGGACAGGAAACCAGCATAACCGACCTGGTTCATTTAATTGAAGAAGTGACCGGCCGGGAGTTGAACTGTTTGCATAACCGGGAAAAATCGAGCGGTGTTCCTCGCCTGGTGGCAGATATTAGCCGGGCACAACACCTGTTGGGATTTCGGCCGTTTGTCACCCTGCGAGATGGGTTAAGGTTGACCTGGAGCGAAGACCCCCGGTTTCGGGATAAATAGTAAACATTATGGTTCTTTGGGAACTCAGGGGGTTGACAACCAATGAAACGTAAAACGTGAAACG
>CAZPEJ010000314.1:0-6396 GCA_964585465.1 uncultured Ardenticatenaceae bacterium | reverse complement strand
AACAACGCCGGATAAATCCGGCTTTCCCCTTAGCCCCGTTCACGGGGCGTTGTTTTTTGCACGGCCATTGATGGCCGTGCATTGGTCATTAATGGCCGTGCATCTGCCATTGACGACCATACATTCAGCCCGCCTAACCTGGCTAAAATTCCGGCTTGATTTCCACCTTGCGCCGATTCATATACCCAACCAACGCCTCCTCCACTGCCGGATCAAGCGGCGGGGCTTCATAGGTTTTGAGCAACTGTTTCCATTTAGCATTAGCACGAACGGCCGAATCTTGCCCCCCGTCTATCACCCATTGTTCATATGAATTGTAATCCATCAACTCCGCCCGATAAAAAGCCGTGCGGAAATGACGCATCGTGTGGTCTGTGCCCAAATGGTGCCCACCAGGCAAAACCGTGCGGATCGAATCTAGTGCAAACCCTTCATCCGATAAATCCAAACCTTGTAAATACTTGTGGAACATGCCCAAAAATTCACAATCCAACACAAACTTTTCATACCCGGCCGCCAACCCATTTTCCAGCCAACCCGCCGCGTGCAACACAAAATTCACCCGCGCCATAATCGTCGGCTGCATCACCATCACCGATTCATACGCTGCCTGGGCATCTGGGATTTTAGAGCTGGTGAACATGCCCCCACTGCGGAAAGGCAGGTTGTGTTTGCGGGCCAGTTGGGCACTGACATACAAGGCCAACTGGCTTTCTGGCGAACCAAACACAGGGGCACCACTTTGTAGATCAATGTTTGTTTGGAAGGAGCCATAAATAACAGGGGTACCAGGGTTAACCATCTGGGTAAAGATGATACCAGCAATTGCTTCGGCATTTAGCTGGGCACAGGTGCCCGCCACCGCAACTGGAGCCATCGCCCCAGAAAGCAAGAAGGGGGTAATTATCAGGGCTTGTCGGGCACGGGCATATACTTTGATAGCCCCCAACATACGATCATCCAGGCGGCGCGGACTGCTGATGTTAATCAAGGAAAGGAGGGCTGGGTTTTGCTGCATGGCTTCTTTGCCAAACACAATTTCTGCCATTGCCACACTATCGGCGGCATTAACGGCCGATGTGACAGACCCCATAAACGGTTTATCACTGTACTTGATGTGGCTAAATACCATATCCAGATGGCGGGTATGAGTGGGTTCGTCCGTTGGTTCTACCACCGTGCCACCAGAGTGGTGAATGTAGGGGCTAAGGTAGGCCAGCTTAACAAAGTTCACAAAATCCGCCAGTTTGGCCTCGCGTCGCCCCCTGTCCAGATCATGTACAAAAGGCGGGCCATACACAGGGGCAAAACAGACGTGTTCACCCCCAAGCGTGACATTGTGTTCTGGGTTGCGGGCCAATTGAGTGAAGTAAGAGGGGCATTTTGCCAGATAGTCAGCCACCATCGCCGGGTCAAAAAAGGCGATTCCTTCACTGTCTACATGCACCCCTTTTTCTTTCAAGATGGCCTGCGATTCGTCATCATAAAAGGCAATGCCCACATCGGACAAAATGTGTAGCGAAACCTGGTGAATTTTTTCGATAGTTTCGTCACTTAACAGGTTGTAGACGGGTAACTTATTGACAGGTTGGGTGAGCTTGGAAACGGCCGTTTCCCGCACTCGTTCCCGTTTTTCTCTTCGGCGTTCGCGGACTTCTTGACTCATGGATTCTCCTCTAGCTGTCAGGTATCAGCTTGCAGTAACAGACTGATTACTGAGTACTGATTACTGAGTACTAATTACTGGGTACTGATGACAGGGTGGCTGATAATAGATTGGATTTTTTCTTGAAAGGCGGAGATGTGTTTGACCATTAACTCGGCGGCCAGGTCTGCATCTCCTGTTTGCATGGCTATCAAAATGTTGTGGTGTTCCAAAACGGCCGCTTCCATGCCCCCAATCCCTGGCAAAAAGTAATACCAGAGCCGCAAACCCAGTGCAAAGAGGCGCGTCATGGTATCGAGCAGGAATTTATTGCCAGCCGCTTCATAAATAATCAGGTGGCACGCTTCATCAATTGTAATGAGAGTCAGGTTATCGGGGGTTGGGGTGTGAACAGAGGATAAAACGGCCGTCATGCGCTGCCAATGCTCCGCCGTACCGCGCTGGGTAGCCAGCCGGGCTGCCATACTTTCTAACACCAACCGCATTTCAAACAAGCGTTGTAAATCGGTAATGCCAATTTCGGTAACAAACGTGCCCCGACGAGGCACAATCGTGACCAAATTTTCCTGCGATAATCGCTGCAACGCCTCTCGAATAGGGGTACGTCCCAATCCAAGTTCATCAATCAAACAGGCCTCATCTATCACAGCCCCTGGTGTTAGCTCCAGGGAAATAATTTTTTGCCGGATGGTTTCATACGCCCGTTGACTGAGTGAAAGCGGTGGATTTTTTGTATGACGGCCGTTTCTGTCCATCGAATGAATAGGAGGTATCATTTTACAGGCCTGTCATATGAAACTGATATATCAATTATACCGATTGCAACAGGAACGCAAAATCAATTCTGTTGGTACAATAGGTAACAAATGAGCAACAAACAAATTAAGAGAAAAGGATAAGGTTTAATTGAAAATATGAGAAAAGCGATTGTTTTACCACTGCTCCTCGTGGGAGTCATCCTGTTAACTGGCTGCCAGAGCGAGCCGGAAATTGATCCCACCAGCAACACCACCCAGGCAACGGCCGTTGCCATCGTCGCCACCAACACCCCTGCCCCGCCCACGCTCTCGCCCACACCATTTGCCACGTTGGCAGCCCCAGCATTGCCCACTGCCCCAGCCACCATTACCCCCTCCCCCACGCCGGTGGTTACTAATACACCCGTTGCCACCGACACACCAACCGCTACCGCCACCTCACCAGCCACCGCTACCCGCATCCCCCCAACCCCCACCCACACCTTCACCCCATCTCCCACCCCCAACAGTTACGGCTTAAGTGCCAATTTCCTCGTTGAAGGTGGCCCGGTTTTTGCTGTCAATCAGGACATTTGGTTCCAATTTGACCTGAAAAACCCTAACCGCTTAGAAATTGAGTATGCTGCCCTGGGGTTATATCCGCGAAAAAGCGGGGTGGATCGGCTTGACCTTTTCCAATACAGCTGGACAAACGCCACCATGCCCCCTGCTGGTTTCACCTGGCGCGACCACATCAAACTGCCCGAAGTAGGCGATTACACTGTACGAATTGCGATTTGTCTCAATGCGTCGCTGGGAGAGTGCCAAAATGGGGGTGGCACCTGGATTACCCTTTCCCCCTATGAACTGGTTGTTTGGGTTCGATAACATACTCGGTTCTTTGGGAACTCAGGGGGTTGATAACCAATGAAACGTAAAACGTGACCAGAGAGATTTCACGTTTCACATTCTACGTTTCACGGCGAACACCACAAAATCCAAAAGACCCACATACTTCTTACAATTGTTCTGCCAATAGTTCGGCTATCAATAGGGCTGGTTCCCAACCATGCCCATGATCTTCAAAACTCCACCAGCCGGACAAAACTGCCTGTGCCATGCCCCACCCCACCAGTCGTTGTTGATCCAGTTGCAACATTTCGGCAAACTGGGCAACCCGCCGCATCAGGTTGTTTTTGAGTTCGGCAGGGGTTTGCACAGAGGCGGGTGGATTCCGCAACCAGGCCCCAATTTCATAACCGGGTTCCCCGGCCAGCCCTTTGGGATCAATGGCTAACCAGGGTTGACGCTGGGCAGACAAGATGTTGAAATAATGCAAGTCGCCGTGTAACAAAACCGGGGCAGCAGCAGAGGCCAGTAAGTCGGTGAAAAGGGATTCGGCCGTTTCTATCAATCGTTCAGGAAATGGCCCCACACCACCTTCAAACTGCTCGCGCAATCGTTTTAATCCGTCGGCCCACTGGGTTGTGGTGGGGAATGGGTGATTGGGTGGTAACGGCCGCCACAACTGCTGCATCACCTGAGCCGCAACGGCCGTTGCCTGTTCATCATCTTCCAACGTAGAAAGCATCACGCCTGGCTGCAACCGTTCCAGCAACATCGCGCCCACATTCGTGTCTACTTCTAACAACTGGGCAATCCCTCGCCCGCCATACAGTTGCAAAGCCGCAATTTCTGTTGACAATTCCCGATTTAACACCCCTAGTTTTAAGACTACCAGCGTGCCATCTGTGCGAACGGCCGGGGCCACATAGTTGTAGGACAGGCTAAACGGGGGGTGCAGGGTGAGAGACCAGCGAGTTGCACACTCGTCTAACAAAAAGGGCAAATTGTCTAACCAATCGGCCCCTCGCTGCCCGTATAACTCCAAAGTGGTGCGGGCAAAATGAGCAGGAATTGAATATGTCATACCCATACAGGATATGGTAAAAGAGATAATGGGAAAAAGCAAAAGAGTTCATTATGGTTCATCTGACCTATTCCACAGCCTACTTCAAGCTGATAAAATAGACTGGCAGCCTATCGGAGAACGGTAGAATAACACACGGGTCATGCGAACGGGACAGATGCACGCGGATAAAACCAGAGAAAAATCCGCGAAAACCGGTCAAATCTGCGTCGTCCGCGTCCCATTGCAACTTTCCCGGCAACCTGCTAGACAAATGACACGATGATGTAACTGAGTTGTATGCCTTTATTACCCCAATAAACTCATTTCGAGTATTATTTGACGGGTTATAAAACACAGTCATGAACCTCCCTCACAAAGCCCCACTTACTTTCCGAGTTTTTCTACTCGTTTTTGTTTTGGCCTGTTTTGCAGGCATCAGTTGGGCTGTTTATCGGCTAGATACCAGTTTCCTGGTAAACCGCGACTTTATGAGCCTCTATGCGGGCGGAACGGCCGTTTTGGAAGGATTAGACCCCTATGATGTGGACGTGTGGCATCCTCTCCGCGCCCGTCTGGGCAGTAGTTGGATGCCCGATCCCCGCGCCCCGTTCCCCATGTGGACGATTATGTTTTTCGCCCCGCTGGCCCTGTTAGAACTCCCTTTGGCCGGGGCCATCTGGATCACACTCTCGCTCTATTTCCTGGCGGTCGCCGTCTTTCTGCTCAGTTCCACAACCCAAACCTCCTTCTCCCCACCCCAATTTGTGATAATTCTTCTGAGTGGTTTGCTGCATTTCAACAGCATTCAGGCATTGGCCCAGGGGCAGTTTACCCATTTGTTACTGCTTATTTTGGTGTTGATGGTCTACTTCATGCAGCAAAAACGGCCGTTTCTAGCCGGGTGCGCCCTGGCCTTCATCGTCCTCAAACCCAACCCCTTCATCCTGTTCGCCCCAGCCATTGGTTTATGGCTGCTCTGGCGAAAAGAGTGGCGCATGTTGGCCGGGGCTATTGTCGCTTTTTTGCTCCTGCTGGTTGTCAGTTGGGCAATTTTACCCGGCTGGGTGATGGAATGGGCCAATGTGCGGCAAAAGACAGAAGTGACACAATTTACGGCCACCCTCTGGGGATTGGCCTATGAGATTTCTCCTGAGTGGTGGTTGGTGGTGGGGATGGGGTTGTGTGTGGTAATAACGGCCGTATTTGGCTGGCTCGTCTTCATTCACTCCCACCTGCAAGACATAGAAGTGGTGCTGTTAACCCTGATTGTTTCCCTGCTCACCACCCCTTACACCTGGGAGTACGAGCTATTTCTCCTCTTTATCCCTCTCGTTTTCATCTACGGCACGCTCATCCAACACCGTTTATCCATTTTGGCATGGATACTTTTTACCATTGGCGGCACCTGGTTCATGTACTGGGTCTCTACCCAACGCGCCTACCCCACCTACTCTGTTATCATCCCGCTTGCTGTCGGGGTCTGGTTTTACTGGGTGGCACGTAACAAAAAACTAGAGAGAAGTTGATGTCTGGTCAAGTCACTTTAATTATTCCAGCTTTTAACGAAGCCCTGTCTGTTGGTCAAGTCATCCAATCGTTGCAAAAAGTGTGTGGCGCGTGGACGGCCGAAATTATTGTGGTAGATGATGGCTCTAGTGACAAAACGGCCGAAATTGCCACCACCGCCGGAGCCACTGTCATTCGCCACCTGCACAACAAAGGGTATGGAGCCTCGCTCAAAACTGGCATCCGCGCCGCCCAAACCCCCTTTGTCATCACCCTGGATGCCGACGGCCAACACCGCGCCGAAGACGTGGCCCGCCTCTGGCAAGCCGCCGCCCACAACGACATGGTCGTTGGGCAACGCACCAGCCTGTTGCATAGCCCCTTGTGGCGAATGCCTGGTAAATGGGTACTGGGGTGGATGGCAAACTTTTTAACCCGTCACACCATTCCCGACCTCAACTCCGGGCTGCGCCTGATGCGCCGCGAAACCATCTTGAAGTATTTACACATCTGCCCCTCAGGGTTTTCCTTCTCCACCACCATCACCATGACCCTGCTCAGTCGAGGGTATCAAG
>CAZPEJ010000313.1:0-6416 GCA_964585465.1 uncultured Ardenticatenaceae bacterium | reverse complement strand
GGTTTCTAATGGCAGTTTGATGACAGCGGCCGGGGTAGAACGACGGTTAAAAGGGATTCAAAAACGGGGGGGTAAAGTGGTGGTGGTGGATCCGCGCCGTACTGAAACGGCCGTTTTAGCTGACCAACACCTGTTTATTCGCCCTGGGAGTGATGCGTTTTTGCTGCTGGCGATGTTGCACACCGTGTTTGCCGAAGGGTTGGCGACCCCAGGGCGGCTGATGGGGTTTCTGGATGGGTGGGAGCAGTTGTCCCAATTGGTGGCGGCGTTTACCCCAGAAGCCGTGTCCGAAGTAACCGGCATAATGGCTGAGGAGATTCGGCAATTGACCCGGGCGTTTTGTGCGGTGGAATCGGCCGTTTGTTACGGCCGTATTGGGGTTTCTACTCAGGCGTTTGGCGGGTTGTGCCACTGGTTGATCAACACCTTGAATCTGGTGACGGGCAATTTTGACCGCCCTGGCGGGGCTATGTTTGCCCAACCTGCGTTTGATGTGGTGGCTTTAACGGGTTTGATTGGTGGCACGGGTAGTTACGGCCGTTGGCGCAGCCGCGTGCGGGGATTACCCGAAGTGGCCGGGGAGTTGCCGGTGGCTGCCCTGGCAGAAGAAATTCTCACCCCTGGCGAGGGACAAATCAAAGCCATGATTACGGTGGCTGGTAATCCGGTGCTTTCTACCCCAAACGGCGGGCAACTGGATCAGGCGTTGGCCGGGTTGGAGTTTATGGTAGCCATTGACATTTACATCAACGAAACCACGCGCCATGCCCACCTCATTTTGCCGCCGACCACTGGCCTGGAAACGGATCATTACGATGTCATTTTCCACCTGTTTGCGGTGCAGAACAGTGCCAAATACTCCCCGGCCCTTTTTGCCCCGGCCGAGGGTGCTAAACATGATTGGCAAATTTTCCAGGCGTTGCGCCAACGGCTGGAAGGGAACCCAACGGTTACACGGCAAACGGCTAAATATGATTTTCTCAAGCGGTTGCCGCCGCACAAGGTGGTAGATTTGGCGTTGCGCCTGGGGCCATATGGCAAAAACAGGGCGCAAATGGGGGGTGAAACGGCCGAACTGGATGGCCTCGGTGGTGATGGCTTAAAACTCCCCCTGCTAAAACGGGCGGTGCATGGTGTAGACCTGGGGCCTTTACGCCCCTGTTTGCCCGGCCGCCTGTTTACTGCCAATAAACGGATTCAACTCACCCCCGATTTACTCGTGGCCGACTTGCAACGCCTCAAACAATCTCTCACCACCCCTGCAACCTTAAACGGGAGACCGGAAACCTCTTTGCTGTTAATCGGCCGTCGTCAATTACGCAGTAATAACTCCTGGATGCACAATAGCCTGCGTTTGGTGCGTGGCAAAAGTCGCTGCACGCTGCTGATACACCCACAGGATGCGGCGGCCCGCCATATTGTGGATGGGCAGGAGGTGATGGTGTGTTCGCGGATCGGCCGTATTTCGCTTCCGGCTGAGGTGACGGAGGAGATGATGCCGGGGGTGGTGAGTATTCCACATGGTTGGGGGCATGGGCGGCCGGGGGTGAAGCTGGAAACGGCCGTTCGCCACCCCGGTGCCAGCGTTAATGACCTGACGGATGAACAACTGATAGATGAACTAACTGGCAATGCAGCTTTTTCGGGTGTGTGGGTGACGGTGGAGCGGGGGGAGTTTAGGGTTTAAGGTTTCAGGTTTGGGGACGGGAGAAACCGAGTTGTTTTGAAAAACCCGGTTTCGGGGTATTACGTTTCACGTTTCCCGTTTCATGTCTACCTGATGCAATAAAAATTTCCCCTGTTTCCCCACCACCTGCAACAACCCCATCTGGCGCAGGGTGTAACTCATTTTCAGGGCTTTGCTGGCTGGGCAAGTTAAGGCTTCGGCCAGCTGTTGGTTGGTAAAAGGAGTGGGCAGGTTGGGGGGGAGGAGGGCCAGGAAATCGGCCGTTTCTGCCAACACCACCTGGTCTACTACCGCCAGCAATTTGCGGTCTGCCAGGCTCCACCGTTTGCGCCGCCAACTGCCCTGTTGGTCGTCGCGCCAGATTTCTTCCTCCTGGGTGAGCAAAATTTCCAGCGTCAGGTTGGGGTGCAGCAGCAAGGTGGGAATACGGAGCAGTTCGGCAAATATGTCTATGAGTTGGCCCTGTTTGGGGGATTTGCGGCGGGAGATAGGCTGATTTTCGGCCGTTTGCCGCACAATCCACTTTTCTTGGGCGATGGGATGTAGCAGGTGAATGGGGTGGTTGGGTAACAAGGCGGTGAGTTTGCGTTTCATGGCTCCCAACTGGCGGGTTTGAATTTCGATCAGGGTGTCGCCACGTACAATGTCAATGATGTAACCATCTACAGGGAGTTCGTACTGGTCATGGGAACGGCCGTACCACTTTTTAATGCCCGCGTGGAGGGATTTTTCAGCAAGGGTGCCAATGGACATAGGGTTTGAAGTGTGAGAGATGAGAAGTTAATCTGTTACTATCACTTCCCATGTGATTCACTGATTTTAATGGCTAGATACATCTCCTCTATTTCCTTGATTAAAAAAGGCAAGTTAGGTCGCGAGAAAGTTAGCCCTGGGGCCAGGATACGGTTGTGTTTTATATCCGGTGGGATATGTTTGTGATGTGGATGTGTGCTGGCAAGATCAGGGTTGTTGGGATGTGGTTGGGAGTCATACCAATATAATAACTCTTCTTTGCGCCAGATTTCATACCCATAACTTCTAATTTGTCCTGGCGATTGTGTAAAAGATAACTGTTCTCGTACAACTAACCGAAAACTACCAGCCAGTTCCAATTCTCCACTTAAAACAGCAATTGTGGCACCACGCCGAATGACAACGAGTGTAGAACGTAAAACGGCCGAATAATTTTGCTGAAGGGTATAAACAAAAAGCTCGTACTCAACCAGCGAGTCCAATGGGTTCATGACGGGCTGTTCTTTCTATGAGTTGGGAAAAACCATTGACGCGGTTTTGCGTCAATAAGCTGTTTACTGTATCAAGGTAAAGCGTCAGTCGTTCTTGTAGAATCTCATAACTGCCTGCCCACTGACTCCAATCCAACACCCAGGCTGAATTAGTAGGTTCTTCACCTTGTTGATATACCTCATAAAATACTTCTGTAGGAACACCATATTTTCGCTCAAACACCAGCAAATCCTCCCGCATAGCATGAATATCGCGCAAAATTTGGTCTAGGGTCATCAGTTTATCCTTTGCACCACTCATTTTGTACCGCTTTGAAAGCACCTACCCAATCAACCTGCTTCTTTATATTGTAAATTAGTGCCTGTTTAGCCTCACTGGGATTTAACCGCAAAGTATGCAAAGAACACAAAGGTTTTCTCTTTTCTTTGCGCCTTTGCAGTGAATCGTTACATAAATTATACAGAACCTTGCCATTTTCATACTACCCTTGAGCCATACCACTTTTTAATGCCCGCGTAGAGGGATTTTTCAGAAAGGGTGCCAATGGACATAGGGTGTGAAACGTCATCAAAGAAAAACGGCAGAACTCCAATATTCGGCCGTTTTTCTCTTGCAGGCAAAGTTATACTCACAGAGGGCATAAACTGACATTTTTATTGTGAGATTGGAGATTAGAGATTGGCCAATCTCTAATCTCTAATCCCCTTGAGCAGCATGTCAATTTATGACCTTATGCAGTATGTTCACCTTGCAGATAGGCTGTTTGGTCATAAATTGGGGATGATGAACCGAAACAGAGCCAACAGGTCTAACCCAATAAAACCAACCGCCAGCCCCAGGGGGAGCAAAACAGGTACCCAGGGCCAACGACGGAGAAACGGCCGAATCCATACCTCTAACCCTGCCGCCACTCCCACACCAATGGGGATGAGCGCAGGAAACAAGTACCGCCCCTGGTGCTGCACAAAGGTGAGGTTGTACCCCAGGTAGACAGCCAGGGTGAGAAAAAATGTGGAGAGTAGAAGGAGATTGGAGATTGGAGATTGGCGATTGAGGAAATTTGATGATCTCCAATGTCCCATCCCTGATCTCCAAATTAACCCCAACAGGACAACGGCCGTAAATCCTCCCAACACCGCATATACCCACCCCGGCATCGGCACAGCCATCCAGCCAAATTGCCCCCAAAAGCTGTTGTAGGTGGTTTGCAGGAAGGCACGCAGAAGGTTCACCACTCCCATTTGTGCCAGCCAATCGGCCGTTCTGGGTTGCCCAATCACCACCGCGTCATGTGTCGTTTTGCCCAGAATGTCCAGACCGCCATAAACCAGGATGTTGCGTACCCACCACAGGCTGCCGAGGAGGAGAGCGGGCGTAAAAACAAGGGAAAAAATAGTGAATGGTGAATGGTGAATGGTGAATGGTGAACGGAGGAACAGGAACAGGGCGATGAGGATGGCAAGGGGGTAAACGGTGCCTTTGGTGAGGAAACCTAACCCTAACAAAACGCCCAGCAGGAGGAAACGGCCGTTCCCCACCTCCTTTTGTTCTCCCAGTTGCAACAACACAAACATCATAGCCGCAATCAACAGTTCTGCCAGTGCGTCATTGCTCACCGAAGCCATGATAGCCAGATGTTGTGGCAAAAAGGCTACAAAAACGGCCGTTCCCAATGCCAACCAAACAGAAAAACCTTGTGCCTTTGCAGCAAAAACCTGTTTCGCAATCAGGTAAGCGAACAACACCACACCCGCCCCCAGAAACAAGGAGGTCAGACGCAAAACCAGCAACGAGCCACCGGTGAGCCAGAAAACCGGAGTCAGCAGCAGGTAGTATAGCGGCGGTTGCCAATCTTCATAAGTAAACGCAGTTTCCAGCGTATAAGCCGGGTCAAATTTAGCACCAATGACTTCGTTTTTGTACGCCTCGTTGTAATCTCCAGATGTCATGACCGGCAAACGGCCGTTTGCTAACTGCTGCACATAGTTGTAATGGGCTGGTTCATCAGGGGCTTGCCAGGAGGGGGTATACACAGCATACAACCCGCCAACAGCGAAATAAACCAGGAGAATGGTAGAGAGAAAAAAACGATCTTTTGCCACAGACGTATTGCGTCACACCCCGAAACCGGGTTTTTTGAAAACTCAGTTTTTTCTTACCCAAACCTGAAACTCGAAACTCAAAACTCAAAACTCGAAACTACCCCCCCACCTGCACCAGAAAGATGATCAAAATTATCAGCCCGCCGCCCAGTTTAACCAGAGTAGCAATGCCCACCCCTGCCAGGCCGCCTAAGGTTGTTTTCAGAGCCAGATTCCAATCTTTTTGTTTGCGATACTCCATCAGCAACAGCCCCGCAGCATACCCGACCACTGTACCAAGAACGGGAACAGGCAAAACCACCGTGCCAACCAGGGCACCAGCCACCCCGGCCAGAAGCGTTTGCCAGGAGGCCCCACCTGTTTTGGCCCCTAACAGCGGCAACCACAAATCGGCCGTTCCAGTGACAAGGGCAATGAGGGTAATCAACACAAAGGAGGCGGGGGAAACGGCCGTAAATCCATCATAATACCCATGCAGCAACACCGCCCCCCACACCAATAAGGTGCCTGGCAGAATGGGTAAAACCATCCCTGCAAACCCCACCACAAACATAAGAATGATCAAAATCCACACAATTGTTGACATAAGTAACCCCCTTCCCCTACAACGTTTTATAAGCCGATAAAAACCGCTTAAAAATGCCTGCCAGATACGGCCGAAATAGCACCAATGGTTTGTAAGACGTGGTTGCCAGTTGTTCATCACTCATCTGGTTCACCTGTTGCCAGGTTTGGCGGCTGGGAGTGGTGGAAAAAAGGGTAGCAAATTGGGGTAGCCAATTGGTGAGAACATATAAACACCGGGCAGCTGCAATGGCCTGGCGAATGGCACGGGCCGAAAACAAAGAGCCTAACTCATAAGACATAGCCAACAGGTAACTATCAATGATAGTCTCATCCGACATCGGCCGTTCCCGGCGAATTTCCAGTTGCCCCCACTGCTCCCCCTCATAAAACCAATCAAACTGCTCCAAAAAGTTCACCAAATCACAAACCGCCGGGCCAATGGTGGCACGATGCCAATCCAACAGGTACACATCGTCAAACAAAGTCAGCCGCCAGTGGCGGGTGTGGGGGTCGCCGTGCAGCAGCGTTACCGGCAAATTGAGCAGCGTCTCCAACATCGGGGCAGGATCATCTAACAGGTCGTTAGCTGCTTCCAGGTGAACGTTTTCCAAAACCCCCGGCCATCCACCCAATTCACGCAAGGTGTGAATCCCCTGGGCCGCTTTGTGGAAGGTTGCCCCCATCTCCCCGACATAACGCAACGCATGTTCCGACGGAATCCCTAGAGGGTCATGGGGGGGGTCTGCCCAAACCCCCCCCCCCCACCCCCCAAAAATGTTGAAACCCGGCATATGGGACGGAGACACCCCGGTACC
>CAZPEJ010000312.1:0-6423 GCA_964585465.1 uncultured Ardenticatenaceae bacterium | reverse complement strand
TCACCACGAATACCAGTGGATCAAGAGGACGATGTTTGGGGTGGGCTTCTGGGAAGTAGTGATACCCCAGGTCGTGAATGGTGGCTACGGCCGGGCCAAAGTAGGTGGCCGGAATGACATGGGCTGGCGTAAAAAAAAGATCAGGCGGGCGGCGGTGTAGCTCCCAGGCCAACCGGATATGCGTCCACAAACGGGGAAAAGGTATGGCAACCACCTCTGCCTGTCCAGTCCAGGTGGGTAGGGTATCTGCCATTTGGTTGACATAAAGGCGAATCTGATGCCCGTTTGCAACCGCCAGGGGAATCAACGACCGGAGCAAAAAATAAGCATATGCCTCTGTACCCGTTTGTTGTGCCCTCATGGCACGGCTGGCATCTATTCCGATGATCATGTGGGCAAAGGGGTGTATGGCGGATAGCGGATGGGGTCGTGAACGGCAAGGAGATTAACCTGCAAAAGGGTGGGGTTGGGTGGGGATGTGACCATACACCGGATTATATCCTGAAGGCGCGATTTGGAAATCGCGGCTATTGAAACGCGATTTGGAAATCGCGGCTATTGAAACGCGATTTGGAAATCGCGGCTACTGAAACGCGATTTGGAAATCGCGGCTACCGAGTTGTGTTCTATTGGCTACAGGTTGCGCTGACGGTCAAAAAGTCTTGGGCCACCCACCCTTCTTCGCCAAAGACGGTGCGAATTTTGCGCCAGACCAAACCGTTGGCTTCCTGGGGTTCGTCTGGCAATAAATTGACCACTGTTCCTTCTGGTAATGTTTCCATCTCTTCGCCCCCTGGTGTATCACGCAACAGCAGCCCCGATTCTCCTGTGCCTTCGATGACACCGCGACATATGACAACGGTGGGGGTGGGAGTAGCGGCTTCCAGGGTAGTGGTGGGGGTGACATCGGAGGATAACACAGGCAGAGGTAGGGTGGGGGTGGCTTCAACGGTTTCGGCTTCGGCGGTGGCAGCTTCTTCGGCAATCAGGCGTTGTTGTTCCTGGTAAATTAACAGGCTAACGGCCGTTAAAAACAACAGCACGCTTCCTATCAGGCTAAAACTGGCGCGGCGCAAGACTGCTTCCCGTTCCAGGGTGTAAAAGCGTGCCCCACCCCGGCGAATGCCGCTATAGGCCATAAATGCCAGAACCAGGCCTGCGATGGTAAAAATCAAAGGAATTGCAAAAACTGTCATGAATTATTCCAGCCCTAAGCGTTGGGCAGAAATTGGCCCCTGGCGCAACAAAGTGGGTGGGGTGGTGGTGCAATCTACGACGGTGGAAGCCAGGTTGCCAGGGGAGGGGCCGTCGTCTAAAACGGCCGTTACCCAGCCTGTTAGCGCGTGATAGGCAGATTCAGCAGTGGTGGCGGCGGGTTCGCCCGAACGGTTGGCACTGGTGGTGGCAACGGCCCCCCCCGCCAGGCGAATCACCTGCCGGGTGACGTTGTGGGCCGGGATTCGCACCGCTACGGTCTCATGCGGGGAAACGGCCGTTGGGACATTAGGGTGCTTGGGCAAGACCAGGGTCAGCGGGCCGGGCCAAAATTGTTGGATGTAAAAATCGGCCGTTGGCGGCAGGTGGGAAACCACCAGGGGTAAATCTTCGGGGTCGGCCAAGAGGACAGGGATGCTTTTTTGGGTGGCCCGGCCCTTGGCGGCGTACAATTGCAAAACGGCCGTTTCATTAAACGCATGAGCCACCACGCCATAAACGGTATCGGTTGGAATAACAACCAGATGACCTTGTTGGAGGAATTCGGCCGTTTTCAAAATAGCGTTTGGGGCAGCAGCAGGTAAGACCTGCGTTAAATACCCAGGTGAGGCTTCTCCCATCTCCAAATTTTTCTCCACTTAACCCGTTTTAATGGTTACAATCCGGTCATGGCCCGCGTAATCGGCTATCACCTGCACAGATGCCTGTGGGAAGTAAGATTTTGCCACTTGCAGGGCTGTTTGTCCCTGTTGCCAGCCAATTTCTAACAAAATGGCTCCACCAGGGTTTAAGCGGGTGGTTGCCTGATGCAACAGGTCTCGAATCAAATCCAGGCCATCTACTCCCCCTTTGAGAGCCAGGGCAGGTTCATACCATTTTATCCCATCGTCTAGCTGTGTCCACTCGCTATCTGTGACGTAGGGCAGGTTGGCAAGGATCAGGTGGGGGTGGCGAGAGATGGGGGTTAGCAGAGAGCCATAGCAAAAATCAATTCGGCCGGGGGCGTATTGTTGTGCGTTTTGCCGCGCCACCGCCAGGGCATCGGCAGAAATGTCTACCGCTTCAATGTGGGCATGGGGCAGGTGTTGTGCCAGGGCAATGGCAATACAACCACTGCCGGTGCCCACATCCACCAGGTTTAGGGTAGGGCGAGATTGGGCGAATTGCAGGGCCAGTTCTACCAGTTGTTCTGTTTCGGGGCGGGGAATTAAAACGGCCGAATTAACCTGTAAACTCATGCCATAAAATGGGGCGCGACCAGTGATATAAGGAATCGGTTCTTGCCGGGCGGCCCGGTGTATCCAGGCTCGATACTGTTGTTCCTGCTGGTCGCTCAGGGGGTGTTCAGGGTGGGCAATGAGGTAACTATGGGGTCGTTGTAAGAGTTGCTCTAACAACAATCGGGTATCGGTGTCGGGGGAAGGGGAGGAGTGGAGGGAAAAACGGCCGAAAACGAACGCCTCCTGGATATTCATAAAAAAATACAAATTCCCACTGAAGTGGAGATTACGAACCTTTGGGGGTTTTTAGTTCCCATTTCAGTGGGCTAACTGGCTAAAACCAGAACTACAACCCTGCGGGAATAAAACCTAACGACTCCAGTTTTTGTAAAATAACCCCGGCACTTTGTTCAGGTGTTTGCTGATCGGTGCGAATGTGAATTTCGGGGTTTACAGGGGCTTCAAATGGGTCAGAAATGCCGGTAAACATCGGAATCTGTCCAGCTAATGCCTTTTTGTACAGTCCTTTCACATCCCGTTCAATCACCACATCCAACGGTGCATCAATAAATACTTCTAAAAAGTTGGTGGAATTAACCCGCACATGATCCCGCATTGCCTGATAAGGGGAGATAAAGGAGCAGATACAGCCTACTGCATTACGAGAAAGCAGTTTAACCACAAAAGCAACCCGTTCGATATTTTTATCCCGGTCTTCTTTGCTAAAACCCAGGTCACGGGTCAACCCCTCGCGCACTACATCACCATCTAAATGTTCAAACTTCACGCCCCGTTTTTTTAGCTCTTGTTCCAAAATTAAAGAAATCGTTGTTTTGCCAGCCCCAGAAAGCCCAGTCATCCAGACAACAAATCCGGGGAACTCGTTGTGATTCATATTCATTATGATACCTCGCACAAATAATTGGTGGTGAAGATTGCCACTGTCCAGAAGATGGCGGCAATCTATAAAAACTTAAGTAACCAAAACCTGGTTGACCGACAGATTTAATAATTGAGCATTTAAGGCATCGGATGAAAAACGGATAATACTCGACAACCTATCCGCTTATCCGTTTCTATCCGTTGCCTGTGGTGGATGAAAATAACATTTGTCAGTCAACCAGAACCAAAACACTTTCGCTTCTGAATCGGCCGTTAATTCAAATGGTCGTTATTACCATTCTCGCCGTGTGCGCGCACAAAACCACGCTGGATTAACAATTCCAAAATAGCACGGGCATTTTCTTCAGCGGAACGGCCGTATGTTTCTACCCGCAATTCTGGGTGTTGGGGGGCTTCATAGGGGTCATCAATACCGGTAAACCCGTGAATTTCGCCACGACGGGCGCGGGCATACAACCCTTTTGTGTCACGCATTTCACAAACTTCTAATGGTGTGTCTACAAAAACCTCAATGTACTGGTCTTTTTCCATACTGCTGCGTACCGCATTACGGCTGGCGCGGTAGGGGCTAACGGCAGCGCACACGACCAAGCCGCCGTGCCGCACAACTTCCGAAGCTACATACCCCATACGGCGCACATGTTCATCCCGGTCTTCCTTGCTATACCCCAACCCCTCGGAGAACAGAGTACGCACTACGTCACCATCCAACAGGGTCACTTGACGGCCGTGTTCTTGTAACAACATGGTTAAAACACCAGCAGTGGTAGATTTGCCAGAGTTGTGCAGGCCCGTCAGCCAGACACAAACCCCCTGACGGTGGCGTGGGGGGTATGTCTCGCCTAAAATATCGGCGACCTCACCCCGCGTGAACCACCCAGGCAGTTTTTTCCCTTTATGCAAATAGGTTTCACGTACCTGTGTTCCTGAGATGTTAGCTGTTTTGACCCCATTGTCTACCCGATCCACTTCTTCATACCTTTCTTCTTCGGGCAAATAAACCAACATGCGGAAAGGCACCACTTTTACATCAATCTCTTCACTGAACTGTTCTACCAGTTCTTGAGCGTCGTAAGGGCCATAAAAGGGTTTTCCTGCGGAGTCATTGCCGGGGCCAGCGTGGTCTCGGCCAACAATGAAGTGGTTGGCTCCGTAGTTGCGGCGAATGATGGCGTGCCACAACGCTTCGCGTGGGCCACCCATACGCATCGCCAGGGGTAACAAGGAGAGTAAAATGCGATCAGGGTCATAATGGTAATCGGCTAACGCTTTGTAGGTGCGTACCCGCGTAAAATAATCCACATCCCCTGGACGAGTCATCCCAACTGATGGGTGCAGCAGCAGCACACCATCTACTTCTTCGATGGCTCGTTTGGTCAGCTCTTCATGGACGCGGTGCATGGGGTTGCGGGTTTGGAAAGCCACTACATTGGCATGACCATATTGTTCCAGGCGGGTGCGGGTTTCGGCCGGGGTGAGCCGCAAAACTTTGAAGTCGTAATGTTGCGGCAGTTGTAACACTTTCAGGGGGCCAGCTACATACCGTTTTCCCCAGCGGTGCATTTCGGCTACGATGGGGTGGCGCAAGTCCAGGGTGCCATACACTTTTTGGGCTTCTTCCTGCAAATCCCAATGGTAAATTTCCTCAATGGTCATTACCGCCAGCAGTTCATTTTGTGGGTCGCGCAGGGCGACCTCTTGCCCAACGGTAACTTGGGTTTCGTCGTCTATTGGCAGGGTAATGGGAATGGGGAAAACATACCCGTTGGTCAGGCGCATGTTGTCCAAAACAGATTGATAATCTGCTTGAGACATAAATTGGTTGAGGGGGGAGAAACCGCCTACGGCGAGCAGTTCTAGATCGCACACAGAGCGGTTGGAGAGGCGAATGGAGGCCAGGTGGTTGGCGTGGTCTTTGACGGCATCCAGTTCTTCGGGGGCAACCAGAAGGTCAACCAGTTTGCCGCCGTAAGGGGTGATGAGTGGGGTGTCAATTTTTTCTGCTAACAAAGTGAAAACTCCTTTAGATAGAAAATGAGTCGTGATGAGTTATCGTGAAAAAGAGCGGCCTTTGGTATCTTTCCCATGAGCCGCTCTTTTTGTGATAGTTTGTTAAATTATAGGTTGGAATTGGGGTCTAAATGGTAAATTTATTGACCCTGCAACTTGTGTAACTCTAGTTGTTTAATCTTACGGTTTGAGTTAAGTGTAATGATATGCCAGAAGGGGGGCATCTGGCAAAAATCAGGAGTTTTGCACTATCTGGTTCAAATCTTATAATTGACAGAATGTTGTAATCCAGATGTGCGGGGATTGTTATGGCTGATGCAAAAAAGATTTTAGTGGTGGATGATCACTTTGAAATGCTGGAGTTTTTGCGCTCTATGTTGGAGCTTTCTAACCAGGATTATGAAGTGTTGGCGGTGCCTTCGGCAGAAGAGGGTTTGTTTGAATTACGGAATGGGCAATTTGATTTGCTGATCAGTGATGCGCGGTTGCCTGGTATGAGTGGGTTTGACCTGGTGCGGCGGCTTCGGGCGATGAAGAAGCGTGTGCCGGTGATCATGATTACGGCTTATTCGACGGCCCAGGGACAAAAAGAGGCAGCGGAGTTGGGGGTGTATCGGTATTTTGGCAAACCATTGGATACGGATGCGGTGTTATCGGCCGTTCATACCGCCCTCTATGGTGAATCTATTACCCAACCGGCTGTCAAACCTGCCCCGGACGTAAAAGTGACGATCTCGGAAGAGGTTCGCAAAAAGTTGGAAACGTTAAAGGCTGATACGGGTGCGTCGGGGCTGATGCTGGCAACGGTTTCTGGACATATTGTGTATCGTTTTGGGGAGGAACGAAAAAAGATGGATTTGCCCCATCTGGCGACGATTATTGCCCGTAATGTGGAGGATAGTTTTCTGCTGGCGGAGCAGTTGGGCAGGAGTGACAACCATTTTACGATTCAATATCATGCGGGGGATGTGTTGGAGTTGTATTGTGCCAGTGTGGGGCGGCATTACTTTTTAGCGATCTTTTATGATGTGCAGTCGCGGCGTGGGCGCATTGGGACGATACACAATATGTCCAG
>CAZPEJ010000311.1:0-6424 GCA_964585465.1 uncultured Ardenticatenaceae bacterium | reverse complement strand
TGCCGCCGGGTGATTGAGCCAAACCAGGGCTGATACGGCCGTTTTTCGCACCAGCCTATCCCCATCCTCCATCATCTTGGTCAGGAGTTCCGCCGTCTTTTCGGCACCCAGGTAAGGCAGCCCAGCCACCCCAGCTTGGCGAATCAAGTGGTCAGTGCGATCCGTTAACTGACTGAGGAAAGTGTAAACGCCCGGCTCACCGGTTTGAGCCATCGCTGCCACAGCCCGTTGGCGCAGCGCATAGGCAAAGGTGGGTTGGCGAATAATTTGCCCCAACAAAATCAGGGTTTGTCGCCGCCACTCCCCATCATCCGGGGCTTCTGCCAGCCAACTGGCAACCTGGAATAACACATCGCGGGTTAAGCCAGTATCTTTTGCTTCTAACAAACGGGTAGCAACGGCCGTTGCACCCACCTGGGCCACATAAAAACGCCAGGCCCCAGCCCACTCTGGGTTGGAAACTTGCCCCCACTGAGAGTCGTTCAACTCCGTTTTAACCAGATGGCGAGCAGCAAAGAAGTCTCGCCAGACGGCACAACGGAAAGTCACCTGGCCCGCAGGTAGGGTTAAAAACAGGGGGTTTTCGGTGACACTTTTATGCAAGCGGGATTGAACCGTTTTATCGCTGGTTGCAGTTTCCAAAACGGCGGTAAATTCTGCCTGTGTTAAGGCTGGTTTACCTTGCGAGAGTAACGCATAGGCCAGTTGTTGCCAGAAAGAAAGGGTGTCGGCATCGGGGTGAGTTTTTCCATCTTCAGAAAACAGCGGCAAGGCGGCTTGAAACAGGTCAAAGTGGCGTTTCGGCCGTTCTTTGGTGCTGCCAGGGTGCAAAGCGGCCAGCCAGAAGCGCAAACTGTTCTCAACCGCCGACTGTCCCGGTGCCCAGTAGTAGGTCATGCGGGGGGGCTGGCTTAACGAAGCAGACTTGATCCACTGGGTGGCAAACTGCTCCACATGGCTGGGCCGCCAGGGAAGCAAACTGGTGACACTAAAGTCCATCTCCAACAAGGGGCCGTAACCATAAAGGGGGGCAGCGATAAAAACTTGAATCAGGGGGCACTCGGCTAACAGGCGGCGTAACCAGTTGATGAGAAACGGCCGTTCTGCCGCTCCACACTCATCCCATCCATCCAGCAACACAAGTAACTGTCCCCCTTTGGCTTTTTGCCGCAAGAGTCCAGAAAACCCAGTACTGGCTAACAGGTTGCTCCGCTTTTGTACCACTGTGATCAAAGCGGTCAACGGATCGGCCGATTCTTGTTTCAGGTCTAGTTCTGCCAGATGAGCAAACAGGGGAATCACCGGCAGCAAAAATTCGTCAGGCCCACCCGCCTGGGCAGTAGCACAGCGATAGGCACAGTGCGCCAGCAGAGTGGTTTTGCCACTGCCCGCTTCGTTGGAGATTAAAACACGACGGCCGTTCATCAACAACTGGCGCACACTCATGGTGGGAGGTTGCGGGGTAGCCAGATGGGCTGCCAGGTCGGGCCAGAGGTAGTGCATTTGCTCGATGCTTAAGTCGGGGGAGTAGGAGAACTCAATTTCGGTGGGGGGGAGTAACAGGCGGGGCGGCACGAAGACGTGTTCTAGTTTGCCCCAGTTTTTACCCAGGTGGTAGGTTTGCAAAAATTCGGCCGTTTCTGCCTGATACCGCACCCTGACACCAGCCCGCCACCAGGTAATACGCTGCTGTATCCACCCTTTGCTGCGTTGCCAGGTGCGTTGCAAAAACGGCCGTACCCAGTTGAGTAGCACAGCCAACAACACACCTGCCACCAGGCCAATAAGGAGAGAAAGGCGATCTGGTCGCCAGGAAGTTCCAGTTTGTAAAAAAAGTAGGATTAACAAGGAATCACCCTGTAAAGGTTAATGTGGGGGCATTATAACACGCATACAGGGGAGGGAAACGGCCGATTCTTAAAAAGTACGAAATTTTCACGTCACAAAACGGCCGTTCTACGTCGCAGTTTCACGCCTGCCCGGCAAAAGGCTCGTCTACTTGCGCCAGTTTCGCCTTCAACATTGCCTGCAATTCATTTGATAACGGATTATTCCCATACAAATCATCTGCTTCTTCAGGGTCTTGCCCCAGGTTATAAAGTTCATACCGCTCTGCAAACCCCTCGTACCCCCAAAAACGGGTTAATTTATGTTCGCCTTGAAAGAGCGAAACCGTTGCCTGGGTTAAGGGAGTGTTTTTGCTATTACGTTTGGCTTCCACCACATAAATGGGGCGATCCGTGGCGGCAGGGTTGGGGGAAAATGGCGGTAAGATTTGCCCTTCGCACCAGTCTGGGACGGGCAATCCAGCCAGATGCAGCAGGGTGGGCACCACATCTACCGAACTGGTACGTGTGAAAATATCTCGCCGTTGCGATTGCCCTGGCGCAAAAACAAAAAGTGGAATATGAACAACCGGCTCAAACAAAGTAGGGGTAATGTGCCCGTGAATGCCCCGCTCAAACAGTTGTCCATGATCGCTGGTTAAAATCAGGTAGGTATTTTCCAGTAAGCCGTTGACCTCCATAAAGTCATATAAACGGCCGAATTCCGCATCCACATAGGGAATAAACTCATCATACTGCTGCCGATTCTGGTCTAACAAACGTTGGGGAATCCCTTCACCAAACAAATGGGCTGGTTTTGCCACCGGCACATACCCATCCTCTGCAAACAGGTTAATAAACTCTTGTCGGGTGTTATAAGGCCCATGCGGCGGGTAGAGGTGAGTATACAAAAAGTAGGGATGGGAACGGGACTTGTTCACCTCCCCTTGTATCCAATTAATGGCATCTTCTAGCAAAAAGTAACGCACAAAATCTACGCGTGGGGTTCCCCTGGGAAACAATTCCCGGTAACGCTGCCGGGTTTCTTCAATCTGTGTTTCCCGTTGACGGCCGTCTAACAACGAAAAAAACAGCGAGGTCGAAAGCACATCCCGATCTCGCGGCAAAATAGACTTTTCACCCAGATAAGCAGTTATCAAATCCTGGGAAAACGCCCGATCCGCGAGCAATTCATCAAACAAAGCTAAGGCACGCGGTGGCACATAATGATCCAGGTGTTTGTGCATCTGTTCCAACAACAACATCACCAATGAACTATGGGTATAGGTGATACGTTCATACCCCGCCTCTCCCAAAGCAGCAAAGATATTTTGAGTTGTATACAACTCGTTCATCGTTCCGTTAATGTGAAACGCCCGATGAGACCAGGGGTAACTGCCGGTGAGCAGTGAGGAGGTGGCTGGTGTGGTGAAATTGGCGGTGGAGTAGTGGGAGTGGAAAATCGTGGCCCGCTCTGCCAGACGATTTAAGTTGGGGGTGGTGGAGCGGGGATATCCATGGAGTGAGAGATGTTTGGCTGAAAACGTATCAAATAACAGCACCACAATGTTTGGTAAATCGCTACGTTGGGTTAAGGCAGCAGGTAATAATCGGGCAATTCCTAACAGGGGTAACGCACCTGCCATTTTCAAAAAAGTTCTTCGGTTCATAAAACACCCAGGTTTCGGCCGATCACGATCAATAAACTGATGCCCCCAATGAAAAGGTAAAAAGCAGTTAATGGGGCCAGTCGGTTGACAAATCCAGTTAATAATTGTTCAGTTTTGCGTGAACGATGAATACCATAACAAAATACGGCCGTAAGGAATAAATAAATGATAACCCAACCAACAACCTGGTTGGTACTCATGGTTAAAAATGTTTGTAGATTAAATTGTGCCACAATAGCAAAAGCGGTAGCCAGTAAAATAATGAGGCAGCTTTTAGCAACCATTTTTTCGCGCAGCCAGGGCCGGGGCAACAAAACGGCCGTTCCTACCAACAACAACCACACCCCGCCCCCCTCCAACACCGCAAACCCCTGGGTATAAGCCATCACAACCAGGATGCTCCACACATCCAGCCGAATGATCAGAGCCGGTGTTTCCCGAAAAAGAATGATAAACGCCCACACCTGCACCGGGAACAGGCACATCGCCCCCACCAACCACATCGTTTGGGAGTCAGGAAAACGCGCACTCAGGAATTGAACCTTTGAAGACGCGCCAGCTGGCGATTTTTCGCTTTGACCCCTACTGCTTTTTGCTCCCCGCACACGCTGTTTAGCCAAGACAACCCTCTTTGAAAAAAACGGCCGATCCGTTGCCGGATCGGCCGTTTTGATTACATCTGTTTATTTGTACCCATCAGGGACAAACAAACCCCTTTACGGTTTGGCGATAACAGGCAGATAGAGAGTATATACTACTTCTCCTTCCACCACCGTCATCGTCACTGGTACTGTCACCAACGGGTTCACCGGATCATTGCTGCTCACGCACAATGTAGCCGTGTAAACCCCTATGCTATAACCAGTAGAATCAAAGACCACTGAAACATCACTGGAATTACCACTCGCAGTGGTACCACTACTTGGGGTAGCACTAAGCCAGGGGATTTCGTCCGTACAACCACCATAAGAACCTGTAATAATGAATGGCAGTCCTTGTTGAGTCGAAGTGCCACCATCCAAAGCAGAAAGCCAGGTCCCATTTTGATTTTGCAATCCATTCCCAGTAGTACTTTGACCGTTAATGGTAATCGGCGGTGCCCATGGCCCGGAAGTCAATGAGCCATTCGCTTGCCATTCTAACCAGTAGGTGCCTGCAGTTAATTCCAAACCACTAAAATCTACCACAGTCGCCATAATCGGCCGGTTTACATCACCGGATGTCGTTTCCGTAACCCGATAAATACCCGACCAATCACTACTCAACATAGTAGAACTACTGGCAACTAAGTTAGCACCTTGTGAAGGATCACCATCATACAACTCTACGTTCATCTCTGTAATAGTAGAGGTCGTACTAGAACCCGTCTGGTAGGCAAAGAATGTCATCGTATCAATGACCCAGCTTTCCCCAAACGGAATTGTGAAGTCATCCGCCATGCTGTAATTAAGAGACACTTGATGCCCAAAGCCTAGCGTATTCATACTCAACGAGCCGCTTTGTAACATACTTTCGTCTGCACCACCAGCACCAGTTCCTGGGCTATTGACCAACGGGCCATTGTCATGCAACACATTCCCTTGAGGCACAAAGTGCGGTACAACACCCTTCACATCACCAGATACCACAGGAGCTTGAGCATTTACTGTTTCAACAGCCCCGCCCGAAGCAACACCAGCCAGGTATGCTGGAATCAACGGAGTTGGTACACCGCTAGCTTTGTTTACCGACTCAGAAATGCTCCAATCCAGATCACTATCACCGCTATTGTTGATGGTTAAGGTGTGTGTTACGGTAGAGGTTGTTGCCACTGTTGCAGTCAAAGCAGCCGGAGACACTCCAATAGAAGGTGGCAGGCCAGTTACTTCCAACGTGACGGGCACCTCAATCAAAGCTGCGTTGGTGTCGTTGCTGCTCACACACATTGTGCCTGTGTAAACACCAATTCCCAGACTGGTAGCATCAAACGTGATATTCACCACATCACTTTCACCACCAGCAGCCGTTCCACTGGTGGGGGATTCACTCAACCAGGGGATGTCGCCAGCTGATTCACACAGTTGCAACACATATGGGGTCAGGGAGATGTCGTCATAGAAGACAGAGGTAGCACTGTTGGCATACAGGTCTACCGCAGCGATATTCAAAGCACCACCACCACTAACACCTTCTGACCAGGAGTTTTGATACAACAACTGCCCATCGTAATAGAAGAATTGGGTGTCGCTCACCAGGTCAATGATGAACCGAAGCTCTACCCATTGTCCAGTTACCATCGGAGCTGTGCCTATCGGGCCTGCTTGCCCATCGGCAATCACTTCACCAGATACAGAATTAAAGTGAACTTGTGCTGACCAGTTGGTGCCAGATCCACCACCATCATAGCTGTTGAGCAGAATGAGGTAGGTTTCGCCAGAGAAGTCGGAGGGGATATATTGCCACGCCACATACTCCCAGGCACCTGAATTGTAACCTGTATACTCTTGTACCAGATCGCTGGGGCCAACAATGTCTACAGAGTTGGGAGCACTCAACGAGATGGCATCCGTTACGATAGCACCAGCTGACGGTGAACCACCCCAACCAGCCCAGCCGCCTTGACCATGTAGGTCGGTGCCAGCCACATAGCTATCGAAGTTATCAGACCAACTACCACCCAATGGGGATGCCGCACTGGCCGCTTCATAGATGCTCCAGTTCAGATCCGCTTCACCAACATTGGTAATGGTAAACGGTACGGTCACACTCGTGCCACCGCTTTGTGCGCTGGAGAGATTTGTCGGGTCAATGCTAATGGCAGGAGGAGCTTCAGCAGCTTGCACAGCCACCGGGAAGTGGGCTACCGGCAGGCCACCGCCGCCACCACCGCTACCAACTTGCCCACTTAAGCGGAAGAGGGCATCAGGTTCAACACCACCACCAACGCCA
>CAZPEJ010000310.1:0-6424 GCA_964585465.1 uncultured Ardenticatenaceae bacterium | reverse complement strand
TTTTTGAACGTGTTTTAGCACGTTTTTTTGACTAGCCTGGGGTTTGAACCCCAGGCAAAAGCTGGTCACCTGGAAACCAGTTTCGAGTTTCGAGTTCAGAGTTTCGAGTTCAGAGTTTCGAGTTCACAGCTGGCCTTTGGCTGGGCGGCTGTTTACCTTGAAAGCCATATTGAGCCAAATCTGTTTTACCTGTCCATCCCGATTAAAAATGTGTTGGGTGGTTTCAAAATCCAGGCAATCGTCCTGCCAGGTGGTGATACGGCCGTTTTTGTCCACAACCGTAATTTTTGCATCCCCCTGGTGTTGGTACACCACAGGTACCTGGCAAATGGTAAAGGCTAACGAATTTGGGGGAAGTCGTAGGGTTTGGGTTTCGCCCGAAACGTTGACATAATCAAAATTGCTTTCACTCTGCAAAAATTCATCAGCATTTAACAAGGTTGGCTTAAAACAAAGGGAACCTTGCAACAAAGTTACCCCCAGTTCACCCCATCGGGTCAAAATTTCTTCTTTCACCACACCGGTCATCCCCGGCTGCCGCGCGCCGCTGCCCATTGGTGTATGTGAGTAGGGATCGGTTGGAAATGCGCCATAAACATCTGGTGTTTTATTAAAACCCATACCGGAACGAATGTCATGGTAAGCAGTGGCAAGGGTGTTAATAACGGATGGTTCTGCCCCTTTCACCACTGCTTGTTGGTAAACTTCTTGCACTGCCAACAGCAGTTTAGCCACCATGTGCCAATAGATGCTGCCCAGCCCTTCGTAGGCAAAAAAGGTGCCAGAACGACCAGTGAAGGCGTGGTGGTCAAAGGTGGTTTCAAACAGGTTGAGGATAACATCCCGCTCGGATTCGACCAGATGGGTGTAAACAGGTTCTTGAGCCAATTCGTTGAGTGCCTGTGCTACATCGGCGGCGTTGCGGAAACGGCCGTTAAAATGGTAAACCCCAGCCACATCGCGCAGCAGCAAACGGGAATCATTGGCAACAGTCAGTGCCGCCACAAGCTGCAAGTTTGTTACCTGGGCGGCGGTAACGTTGTTTTTCTGGCGGAAATTGGGCAAACGGCGGTAAGGGTAAAGCAGATAAGTATGCTGATCGGCCCGGTAGAGGTCACTATGGCGCATACTTTCAAGCAATGTGCAAGCCGCTTCGGGCGAAAGCAGGCCAGTAGATAAGATGGCAACTTGCCCTTCCAGCATCAGATAGAGACGTTCTAACCCGACACCTTGTGTATGCAGGTGCAATATATTGTAGCTGTGGTAAAGGCCATCTGGCCGACGGTTAACACGCAAGGTTTGTTCGATGTAATCCTGAGCAAGTGCCAGGAAGTTAGACAAAACCTGGTGGTTCAGTTGAGTTTGTTCTTCAGGAACTCCATCGTGGTAAATGGCACTGCGGTAGGTGGTTATGGCCGCACCCAAAACATCCATCATCGCCTGCCGCCTCTCGTCGCTAAAGCCGGTTTCCAGGTTGGGCTGGAATGTGATGAGGACGGCCTGAATCTGTTCAAACAAGGCAGCCAGGGTCTTATTTACCAAAAATTCTGTGGTTTCACTGCTTTCCAACAGGTCGCGCCAAAAAAGGATAAAGCGGCGCAGGTAGGCGGTGGTAATCACCGAAACACCTTTGCCTACCAGGGCGTTGTTGGCATCGTTCCACTCTGGGCGTTGGGTATTCATCCAGATGCCACCCTCTGGAACAAGATTGGCAAGTTTGGCCAACAGCAGCGACAGCAGTTTTTCAAACATGGTGACGTGTATGACGGTGCCCTGGTTATCGCGCAACAAACGTGCATCCGTACCTATTTGGGTAACGGCCGTTTCTATTTCGCTCTCACTGGCCCAATCAAAGTCAATGGTGTTGTACCAATCCGCCAACATCTGTGGATAGGGGCGCAAACGGTAGGGCACATTGGCGTAAGCAAAAATGGCGCGGTTCCAAAGTTGAGCCAATTTGCCCGGGTGTACCTGCTCGGCAATTTCCAATAGCTTTTGCAGATAGATAATTTGGTGGTCATTCCAGTAACCGATATTAGACCACGGGTTGTCGGGTTCAGGAACTTCCCATTCGATACCGTTGCGCGTAATACGGTATGGGTTATATCCATCGGCCGTTGTGGCGTTTAGGAACTTGGCAATCATCCCCTCGATATAGTCGGGAAAGACCAATGCCAAAGGCTCCCAATTTTGAAAAATGTCGCGCCAATTCCCCTGGTAATCGAGCCGGGGCGAACCATCAGGCTGTTTCAGGTTGATTGAGAAATAATTCCATGGGCGGCTTGGGTCGCCGTGGCGGCGGCTAAACGAGAGAGGTAGATATTCATAACAGAGGCGAATCAGGTCAGGTACACCTGTCGCTGCGGCACGGCCGAACAGGTCACGAATTGTCAGGGTGGCTGGTAAAGCAGCAAACCAATCGGCGTGGTGTTCAAGAACGACGCGGTTACGCACCTGTAGGAAATCTATCAGATCGTGCCGATCAACCATGTAACCCGCTTTGAAAATACCGCCGCGCATGATGTTAAAAAGAACGTTGGCGAAGTGGTGGGCGGTAGTCGTTCGTTGCGCCGATAATTGCAGGCCATCCGCCGCCGCCACGTAGGAAACGAGTTCGGCAGTAGCTTGGGCAATATCAGTCTCAATTTGTTGTTTGATTTCGGCCGAATCCTGCTTGAGGAAATGGATAAGTTGCGTGACACCAGCACTCTCCTGGTTAACATCGGCGACGATATACCACTGCTTTGTTTCCCCAGGTGCCAGGTCAAAAGCGGCGTTGACGAAGTAAGCCCCAACCTTGCCACAGACATCTTGTTCAGGTGTGAGGGAACGGCCGTAACGCCATCCGTCTAACTGTTCTTTACTGAGCAGATAACAGGCAGCCTCCAACCCCACTTGCCAGGCCACAGTCGCTCGCAACGATTCACTTGGTTCGGCACGATCCGTAAGAGTCGCACTGAGGGAAAAGACCCCTAGACCACTGGCCTCATCTAACTCGCTGCGTTTGTAGGCGTTGAGCAGGTTGCTTAGTCTGGTTTGCAGAGTGGCAGTTGCACCGGCGGGCAGCAGATTTTGTAGCCCATCCAGGATTTCTACCTGGCAGGCACCACCCTCGGCGCGGTTGTTGATCAGCCAGCATGTGCGGATGAAGCCAAAACGATCACCAGTACGCCACGCGATACGCAGTGTCAATTCCAGGTCATAGTTAATTTCCTCGAAGATGAGTTTGTTACCAGGAATGTTTTTGTAAATATGACGCTCACAGCGGTAAAGGCCAGCGTAGTAATCTGAAAACGGTTCCCACAAGGCAGTTTGATTGCCGCGCGCCACACGCAAAAGCGTTTTACTACCCGTCTGTGCGTGGTGTGCAGCGATTTTATCTTCCGTTTCGTATGGAAAAAGTGCCGAGTCTAAATTGGTGCGCCCGGCAGTCAGGCCGCCATTGCTGGCGATGAAAAGCCAATGGTCGTAGGCACTAACCAGGGTCATGAAAAACGTCGGCATCTGATCCACCTGTGAAATACGATAATAAGTTTCCCCCGCAAGGTCAACATAGTCGCCGGTGGGAACGTGTCTTACCCCCTGGAGGGGGGAATTTTGAACCAGAATGTTGGTTTTGCCGCTAGTCATCAGAAAAAGTCCTTGATTTCAGAAGGACTTACGCAGAAGAGGCTGTGACCAGTGTCCCCACCGTGCCACCGCCCACTCTGGTTGGAGAGCATCCCTTGGAGTTGAGATGCCACCGGAGTAACTGCGTAACTCCTATTGAGTTTGAACTGGCGACGTGGAGCAAAAACTGTCTTGGTTTTTGCCCCACGTCTGATTCAGGTTTGAATATGATGGTTAGGGAACGTACTCAAACGCACCCACGTCGCAGGTGGCATCACGAAGAACACCACGTTGGTCGGTGGCCGGGCAAACGGCCGTATTGGCCGCGTCAATGGCCGGGCTGCCAGGTAACAGGGCATGTGTTAGCGTAGGCCCACTGTTAGCCGCCAGACTGCCAACACCCGCATCAGCCACCACCTGGTCGCTGCCCACCGGGTTACAGGTGCCATCTGTAAAGACATTATTGCCTAGCGAGGTCAACGTGACCGCCCCGGCTCCAAAGAAACCCTGGAAACAGCTAAAGTCACCGTTGTTGGCCACAATGCTATTTTGCAGGGTGAGCGTAGCCGATGCAGCGGTAAACGTCCCCACAAACATCCCACCAGCCGTGCCACCTGGGGCGTTGTTGCCCACAATGGTGCTGTTCAGAATGGAGACTGTGCCGTCGGTAATGAACATGGCTCCACCATGCCAGGTAGACGAGGTGTTGCCGCTGATTGTGCTGTTCACGATGGTAACGTTGCCCAAAGTACGCAGCCCACCAGCTACGTCCAGTGCCAGATTGCCACTGATAGTACTACGGGTGATATTTGTGGTGGTGTTAAAGAATGAATAAATACCACCCCCTGTCCAACCGCTTACATTGTTAGATACTGTGCTGTCAACCAGGTTCAGTGTGGCACCATCACCGTTATAGATACCGCCGCCGCCCTGCCAGAAGTCACCAGCATTGGTGGTCATCGTGTTCCCGGTCACTGTGACATGGTCGAGGGTCAGGTTTCCGTTGTTGAGAATGCCACCAGCCAATTGGAAGCCATACCCATTGGTAACGGTGAGGTGGGCCAGGCTGACAGTGAGACCTGGATTAACGATAAACACGCGATCCGCGCCACCACCATCTAAGGTAATTCCTGGAGCATCAATGGCATCTATGGTCACGCTGCCACCTGGCACCAGTGGGCCAGTCGTCAAGTTGATGGTGCCACCAGTCAGGGCAGGGTCAAAAGTGATTGTTCCTTCGTTAGCAATGATGTCCAATGCTTCACGCAAGGAGCCAGTACCGTTATCCGCCAAGGTGGTGACTGTAACGGCCGTTGGTGACGGCACCGGCTTGACAGAGGCGAAATCCAACCAGGTGGTGCCGGTAGGCAGGCCGCTATCGGGCAATGTGAAGCCGTAACCCCAGACCTCAGTTAAGGTCAGGCCATCATTAGGGGCACCAGTGGGTTGTTCAGCACTGCGGGTAAAGCTGGTAAAAGGCACTTCAATTTGTTGCCAACCAGTGAAGTTGTCAATAAATGTTGCCTCAAAACGTTCGGCCGTATCTGGCCCCTGGTAAACACGAATATAATCAACCTTCATTGACTGCGGCAGGTGCAAGTTGGGGTCTATTGCCCCACCAAAGTTGCCACCAATGGCTACATTTAGTAGCAGGTAAATGGGATCGTTAAACACCCATTCATTTGAGGCCACATCCGCTGGGGTGGCGGTATGGTAGAGGATGCCATCCACGTACCATTTGATCAGGTTTGGTTCCCACTCAATGGTAAAGGTGTGGTAATTGTTGTAAACAGGCTCACCAAAGTTATATAAATTGCCAAAACTTCCTCCACCAGAGTAGCCGGGGCCATGAATGGTGCCGAAGATCTCGTTGGGTAAGCGGCTGACATATTCCATAAAATCAATTTCGCCGGTTTGCGGCCAGCCGACCACATCAATATCGGTACCCAGGCTCCAGAAGGCAGGCCAGAGACCAGCTTCACCATCCGGCACCAGGATACGGGACTCGATACGGCCGTAAGCAAACTCTGCTTTGTGTTTAGAGACGAGCCGGGCCGAAGTGTAGTCACAGGAGCCATAATAACATTGCAGCGAACCATCAGCTTCGCGCACGGTAAGCACCAGGTTGCCCTGGCCGTCGGTGGCGGCATTAGCCGGGTCATCGGTGTAATACTGGAATTCGTCATTACCCCAACCAGGGATACCATTAACCGTGCCATCACCAACTTCATAACCCCAGTATGCCGGATTGGGCGGTGTCCCGGCCGGTTCATCAAACTCTTCACCCCAAACCATCTCCCAGCCCGCAGGCCCAGGGTCTGGGGCACGGTTGTCTTTAAGATGAATGGTTACATCCTCGCCGCTGTTGCTGCCGTAATACCAAAAAGTTAATGCCTCGCCAGCGGACCAGTCGTTACCGATGGCAAAGTCGCGGCTGAAAGTCGCATGGGAACTACCGGCTGTAATCGGCTGTCCATCAAACGTTTCACCATTGAAAGGAATTACATCCGCATCACAATCAATGCCCGTCTCCCTGGCACGGAAGTGGAAAACCAGGTCAATATCCCCGTCGCCGTCCACATCTTTCTCGTGCCGTCTATTGTGAATTTCGTAGGCGTTGCCCAGCGTGACGGTGGTGTGATCCACTGTCGTCGCATCAAAACTGTCCGTAGTGAGCAGGCGCACAAGAATGACACCTCTGCCCTTCCTACAAAGGTTGCCCAGAATGTCAATGTCAACGGCCAGGGGCCCATCCACTTGTAGCACCCCTTCAAAGGCATCCTGGCCCGGCCGGGCCAGCGGATCGTTAGCAGCT